>USFL01000331.1 GCA_900553905.1 uncultured Eubacteriales bacterium
GAGTTCCAGGTGTCCAAGCCCCAGGTGCTCTATAAGGAAATCGACGGCGTCCGCTGTGAACCCATTGAGCGCATGGTGGCCGATGTGCCGCAGGCCTATGCGGGCGCGGTGATTGAGAAGATCGGCCGCCGCCGTGGCGTGATGGAGAGCATGCACGGTCTGGACCGCGTGCGCCTGGAGTTCCTCATCCCCTCGCGCGGCCTGTTCGGCTATCGCTCCGAGTTCATGACCGATACGCGCGGCGAAGGAATCATGTCCAGCGTGTTTGAAAAGTACGAGCCGGTCAAGGGCGATATCCCTCACCGCAACGTAGGCGCTCTGGTATGCTTTGAGGATGGCGAGGCTACCAGCTACGGGCTGTTCTACGCCCAGGAGCGCGGCACGCTGTTCATCGGGCCGCAAACGCCCGTATACAAGGGCATGATCTGCGGCCAGAACTCCCGCCCCGACGACCTGGTGGTCAACGTATGCAAGCAGAAGCACGTGACCAACATGCGCAACGCCTCCGCCAGTGAGGACAGCCTTCGCCTGGTCAGCGTTCATCCCCTCACGCTGGAGGAGTGCCTCGAATTTATTGACGACGACGAGCTGCTGGAGATCACTCCCAAGTCCCTGCGCATGCGCAAGCGCGTGCTCTCCCACGAGGAGCGCGCCCGCGCCGCTCACCGCGCCAAGGGCTGATCCTTCCCGCGCCTGTGGCGCAGGCCTCAAAGAAGGAGGTTTGTTTTACACATGAACACGTTTCGGAAGCTATGTGCGCTGATTCTGTCCCTGTGCCTGCTCGTGGCGGTGCTGTCCCCGGCGTTGGCGGAGGAGACCGCCGGCGACGAGGTGACCCGCTCCGACTTTTCGCTTTCCCTGCTGATGCACGCGGACGGATTTCCCAATGACGGCGCGGCGCATTATGCCGACTGGGAAGCCTTTCTTTCCAAGCTGAGCCTGGAGGGCGTCATCGACGTACAGCGCTTTCTGACCAATGTCAGCCGCGTGTATTTTGACGGCGGGCTCTGCCTCAACGGCAAAATGACCCTGCCCTTCGTCTACGACGGCTACCACAGCTACCGCTATGTGCGGGCCGACGCGCTGCGTGGCGACAGCATCCATTTCCAAATGCACAACTTCTTTGAGTTCATGCTCAAGGGGTATTACTTCATGGGCCTGCCCACACAGCTCATTGCCCTGCCACTTTATCCTGAAGCCAGCTACTACCTCGGCACCAGCTACTACCAGCCCATTGCCGAGGCGGTGGCGGGCGAGGGCGACCGCACCGTGAGCTACGCCGAGCTCTACGAGCTGTGCGAAACCCTGGACCTGATCGTCAACGACGACTGGGACTATGAGCGCGCCTACTTCTATTTCACCTGCCTGCTCACCGATTTGGGCGCATCGGACCTGGCGCTGCAAAAGCTGGGATATCTGGAGGACTGGCTCGCGTTCATGGACCCGGAGGAGAAGGGGCTGTTCATCACCGATGATGGCGTTTCCCAGACCTACACCCTGGGGAACACGCAGGTGTTTACCCATACCAGAGACGCCTCCGGCGAACGCTTCACCCTTTGCCTGCCGGACTCCGACGGCTATGAGCTGACCGCCGCCTACGAAAACACCGGAGCGGAGATTCACGGGAGCCTCCGCATCACGCTGGAGGGAGCGGAGCGCCTGACCCTGAATGTGGATGTGGACGGCCTGCCCGTGGATGGCGCGCTCAGCGCCCAGGGATCGGCCACCATCGCCTTTGGCGGCGAGTGCTTCTACCAGCCGCCCACCCCTGTTTCTTTCGCTTACCGTTACAGCCGCGACGCCGCAGCGTTGCCCTACGCCATGACCCTGGAAGTAGACTGGCTGCATCCCCAAACGCAAAAGCCCGCTCTCACGCTCGCCTATCAGGCGGATATGGAACAGCTGCCCGCCAGCACCATGGTGGAGCGCGTCTACGACAATCAGAACGATTTCTTCCATCTCAACGAGAGTTTCATGGAGGAATACAAGCAGCTCTACCTGCCCACGCTGGCCCTGTCGGCCGTTCCTATTCTGGTGGAAATGCCCGCGGGCGTCATCAGCGATATCATGGGCTTCCTGTACGAAACCGGCTTTCTGGCTTTCCTGGGCATCGAATGACGGAGGGACACACGTGCAAGACAAACCTTTGGAAAAAAAGAGCCAGAGCCCGCTCTACCAGCAGCTGATGGCCCGCCTGAAAAACGACATCCTGGCCGGGGTTTATCCCTCCGGGGCGCGTATTCCCAGCGAGCAGCTTCTGTGCGAAACCTACGGCGTAAGCCGCGTGACCGTGCGCAAAGCCATGCTGGACCTGGTGCAGGAGGGCCTGCTGGTGCGCCGTCAGGGGAAGGGCACCTTTGTGGCGGATGAGCGCATCCAGCGCGACCTGCTGCAAATCACCAGCTTTTCGGCGGCCTGCCGCCAGAACGGGCATTGTGCCGGCACCAAAGTGATCAGCGCCGGGCTGGAGGAAGCCTCTCAGGAGGACGTCGAGCATCTGGGAGCGGCGCCCGGCGGGCAGGTGGTGGAAATCTGCCGCCTGCGCCTGTGTGATGGAGAGCCCGTGATGCTGGAGTTCAACCGCTTTCCGGATCGCTACGCCTTTTTGCTCGACGAGGCGCTGGACGGTTCGCTCTATGACCTGCTCAGGCAGCGCGGCATTGTGCCCACCTCTGCGGTGCATGATATCTCGCTGGGGCATGCCACGCCGATGGTCAGCCGTCACCTTGGGACCGCGCAGGGCGACGCGCTGCTGCTTTTGAACGAACTGGTGATGGACCAGCACGGCCAGCCCCTGCATTCC
>USFL01000332.1 GCA_900553905.1 uncultured Eubacteriales bacterium
GCGGGATGAGCCCCGCTTCCCCGGTTTCATTTCACCAGCGGAGGAGCGGCTATGAGACAAAAAAAGCAACGAAGCAACGCGGCGGTCAACTCCCGGCTTATCCGCCGCCCGATCCAGCGGTGCTTCGCCATTTTCCTTCTGCCCACGTTCGCGGCATTCTGCATCGGATTCCTCTATCCATTCATTCACGGACTCTATCTGTCTTTCTGCAAGTTCACCACCACCAGCAACGCCAAATGGGTGGGGCTGGATAACTATATCCGCGCCTTCAAGGACGCCAGCTTCGTCCACGCCTTCGGCTATACGGCGCTGGTGGCGGTAACGTCGCTGGTCATCATCAACATTCTGGCCTTTGCCGTGGCCTATGCCCTCACACGCGGCATCCGCGGGTCCAACCTGTTCCGCGGCGTGTTTTTCATGCCCAACCTGATCGGCGGCATTGTGCTGGGCTATATCTGGTCCATGATCTTTGACGGCTTCCTGTCCCGCTACAACACCTCCATCGTGCTTAACGCCACCTACGGCTATTGGGGCCTGATCATCATGTTGTGCTGGCAGCAGATCGGCTACATGATGATCATTTATATCGCCGGCCTGCAATCCGTATCCGACGACATGATCGAAGCCGCCAAGATCGACGGGGCCAACGGCTGGCGCATCCTGTGGAATATCACCATCCCCACGGTGATGCCCTCCATCACCATCTGCACCTTCCTGACGCTGACCAATGGCTTCAAGCTCTTTGACCAGAACCTGGTGCTCACCGGCGGCCAGCCCTTCACCTTCCAGCCGGACGGCACCATCATCCGCTCCACAGAAATGCTGGCGCTCAACATCTACAACACCTTCTACCTCAACTCCAACTCCCGCGGCATGGGCCAGGCCAAGGCCGTGCTGTTCTTCATCCTGGTGGCGGCCATCGCGCTGATCCAGCTGCGCGCCACTCATAGCAGGGAGGTGCAGCAGTAATGCGGCGTGAACGCATCGGCAAGAACATCCTGACCGCGCTGTTTGTGCTCATCAGCATCGCGTACATGATGCCCATCGTGGTCGTGCTCTTCAACTCCTTCAAGAGCAACGCCTCCATCAACACCAACACCTTCGCCCTGCCCAACGCCGAAAGCTTCGTGGGCTGGGGCAACTACCAGACCGGCATGACCGTGGGCGAATATCCCTTCATCAACTCCGTCGCCTACAGCTTTGTCATCACCATCCTGTCGGCCGCGCTGATTCTGATCTGCACGTCGATGGCCGCGTGGTATATTTCCCGCGTGGATGATGTGTTCTCCCGCGTGGTGTACTATCTGTGCGTGTTCTCCATGATCGTGCCCTTCCAGATGGTCATGTTCACGCTGGCCAAGACGGCCAACGTGCTGGACCTGGACACCCCCTGGACCATCCCGGTGATCTACCTGGGATTCGGCGCAGGGCTGGCGGTATTCATGTTCACAGGATTTGTCAAGGGCATGCCGCTGGCCATCGAGGAGGCCGCCGCCATCGACGGCTGCGGACCGATGCGCACGTTCTTCTCGGTGGTCTTCCCCATGCTCAAGCCCATCTTCATCTCCGTGGGTGTGCTGGAGATCATGTGGGTGTGGAATGACTACCTCCTGCCCTACCTGGTGTTGGACCGCACCAAGTACAAGACCATTCCCATCCACATTCAGTACCTGCAGGGCAGCTACGGCCATGTGGACCTGGGCGCGGTGATGGCGCTGATCATGATCAGCATTCTGCCCATCATCATCTTCTACCTCACCTGCCAGAAGTACATTGTCAGCGGCGTGATGGCCGGAGCTGTCAAGGGCTGACAGCATCGAGGCCAAAACGAAAGGGACCTGCCCGTCTGCATTGGGCAGGTCCCTTTCTATGCAAAATCGCATTTCCGGGGGATTATTTTTTCCGCGCATCCTCGATCAGCTTGAGCACGGCCTGCGTGCCGTCTTTGACCGGGTAGGCTTCCAGCGCAGCCAGCAGCTCCGAGCGCTCGTCAAGGAGCTTGAACAGCGCGTCCGTCAGCGTGCGGGCGGTCATGTCCTCCTGCATCAGCACGCGCGCCAGCCCCTGCCGGGCATAGCTTTTGGCGTTTTCAATCTGGTCGCCGCGGCTTGCGCCCAGCGGATAGGGCACCAGCAGCATGGGCTTGTGCAGGGCCAGCAGCTCGCTTAACGTATTGCTGCCCGCACGGCTCAAAACCACGTCGGCCACGGCCAGCGCATCGGGCATTTCATCGGAAAGGAACTCCTTCTGGCAGTAGCCTTTCGTTCCCATGAGGCTTTCGTCCAGGTTGCCCTTGCCGCACAGGTGAAGTACGTCAAAGCGGGTGAGCAGCTCCGGCAGGGCTTCGCGCAGGCAGCGGTTGACGCTCTGCGCGCCCAGGCTCCCGCCCGTCATGAGCAGCACGGGCTTCCGCCCGTCGAAGCCGGCCAGCGCCAGCCCTGCCGCGCGGCTGCCGCGGAAGAGCTCCGGCCTGAGCGGGGTGCCCGTCAGCACGCCTTTTTTGCCCAGCGCGCGGGCACATTCGGGGAAGGTCGCCGCCACCTTGGTGGCAAATCGCGCGCAGATGCGATTCGCCAGGCCGGGAGTGAGATCGCTTTCATGGCATACGGCGGGCACGCGGCACAGCCACGCACCAAACACCACCGGCACGCTCACAAAGCCGCCCTTGGAGAAGCACACATCAGGCTTCAGGCGGCGCATGAGCGCGATGCTCTGAAACGCGCCCCAGATCACCCGGAAGGGGTCGGTGAAGTTCTGCACGCTGAAGTAGCGGCGAAGCTTGCCGCTTTTGACGGCGTGATA
>USFL01000333.1 GCA_900553905.1 uncultured Eubacteriales bacterium
ACCAGCACGCCTTCATAGAGGAAGGTGACGGCGTCGGTGGCGGCCAGCGCCGCCTTGATGAGTCCGAAACTGCCCAGCTCCGCCGTGCACGCGAAGGCGGACAGGTCCATGCCGCGGGCGAACAGTGCGCTTTCCAACACCGCGCGCGTGCCCGATCCCCGCTCACGCACCAGCAGCGGACAGGCGCACAGGCTGTTCATCGCGCAGGGCTTTCCGGCCAGCGGATGCCCTGCGCGGGCCGCCGCCACGAAGCGGGCCGCACGCCATACCTGCGCCTCGAACAGCGCGCGGTCAAACGGCCCTTCCACGAGCGCGCAGTCCAGCTCGCCTTCCAGCATGCGCTGGGTGAGCGTCTGCGTATTGCCTACGCATACCTGTGGGGCCCCGCCGGACGCGAGCAGCCCGGCCAGCGGCTTTGGAAGATAATAGTCCGCGATGGATAGCGTCGCCCCCAAACGCAGGGGCGGCGCGCCGGCTGTCATGCGCTGCTTGAGGCGGCGCTCGTTGACCAGCTCAATCTGCACATGCTTTTTAAGCTCCTCGCCCGCCCGCGTCAGCCGCACGCCGCGTCCGCGCGTATCCACCAGCCGCCTGCCGAAATGCTCCTCCAGCCGGTGAATCTGCTGCGTCACGGCGGGCTGGGTCAGATGCAGGCGCTCCGCCGCGCGCGTGTAGCTGCCCTGCTCGGCCACTTCCAGAAAGGTGAGAATCTTCGCATCCAGCATCGCATATCCCTCCGCAAGAAGTATAACATAAATTTATGATAGATTCAAAATCAACATTTTACTTTATGGCGCTTTGCGGGTACAATGGTCCGGCAAAGAAACGGAGGGATTTGGATATGCAAAGGATGGAAAAGTACGCAAGCGTAGCGCCGGGCCTTCTGATCGCGGTGGCGGTGGCGGCCGCGGCACGGTTTCTGGAGGGGCTCTTGCCCATTCACCTCATCGGCGCGTCGGTGATCGCGCTGTTTATCGGCATGGGCATCAACGCGCTGCACAAACCGTCTGCACTGGTGGCCGGGGGCCTCAAGTTCACTTCCAAGCGGGTGCTCAAGCTGGCCATCATTCTGCTGGGCGCGTCGCTGAGCATGGGGGACATCCTCACCGTGGGCAGGCTGTCGCTGATGGTGATGTGCTTTACGCTGCTGACCTGCTTTGGCGGCGGCTATCTGGTGGGGCGCAGTCTGGGGCTCAACTGGAAGCTGAGCAACCTGATCTCCGCGGGCACGGGCATCTGCGGCGGGTCGGCCATCGCTGCCATCGCCCCCGTGATCGACGCGCAGGACCGCGATATCGCCTACGCCATGTCCGCCACGTTCCTGTTCGATATGGTCATGATTCTGATGTTCCCCTTCCTGGGGCACTGGCTGGGCATGAGCGACATGGCCTACGGCCTGTGGGCGGGCACGGCGGTCAACGATACCTCCAGCGTGGTGGCTGCGGGCTACGCCTTCAGCGAGGCGGCCGGCGACTTCGCCACCATGGTCAAGCTCACGCGCACGCTGTCCATCATTCCCACGGTGCTGATCTTCTCCGTCATCAACGTGCGCGAAAAGTGCCGCCTGAACGTGGCCGTGGAGGGCGAGCGGGTCAACGTGCTCACGCTCTTCCCGTGGTTCATTTTGGGCTTCCTGGGCCTGGCGCTTTTCAACAGCGTGGGGCTGATCCCCGCCGCGGTTTCCGCCTTCCTCAAGGACTTGAGCAAGTTCCTCATGGTGGCCGCGCTGGCTGCCATCGGCCTGAATACCGATTTCCGTGAAATGCAAAAAGCGGGCCTGCGCCCCATGCTGCACGGATTCATCATCTCCGCGCTGGTGGTGGTGGTGGCCCTGCTGGTGGAAATGGCGATGGGGCTGGTGTGAGTCAGCCCTTGACGGCGCCCGCCATGATGCCGCTGACGATATACTTCTGGCACAGGAAGTAAAACAGCAGAATGGGAGCGATGGCGAGCACCAGCATGCCCATCATCGCGCCCATGTCCACGCTGCCGTATCCGCCCCGGAGGTACTGCACGGCGATGGGAATGGTTTTGAAGCGCTTCAGATCCAGCACCAGGTAGGGCAGCAGGTAGTCGTTCCAGATCCACATGGCCTGCAAAATGCCGGTGGAAATGAGCGTGGGCTGCAAAATGGGCAGCACGATGCTGAAAAAGGTACGCAGGGGTGAGCAGCCGTCAATGGTGGCGCTTTCCTCGATGGCGATGGGGCAGGCCTTCATGTAGCCGGTGAACAGGAATACTGCCAGCCCCGCGCCAAAGCCCAGATAGATGACCGGGATGGTCCAGGGGGTATTGAGGCCCAGGACGTTGGCCACCTTGGAGAGGGTGAACATCACCATCTGAAAGGGCACCACCATGCTGAAGATGCACAGCAGATAGACGCCGTGGGTGATCCGGTTTCGGACGCGGCTGATGTACCAGGCGCACATGGAGGTGCACAGCAGAATCAGCGCCACGGACAGGACCGTAATGACAAAGCTCCACAGCATGGAGGCCCAGAAGTCCGTCAGGCGGATGCCGTTTCGGTAGTTGTCCAGCCGGACAAACATGTTTCCGGTGGGCAGGGCAAAGGGCGCGCGGCTGATATAGGCCTTGCGTTTGAAGCTGTTGAGGAGCACCATGACCAGCGGGAACACATAGGCCAGCGAGATGAGCGAAAAAACGGCGGTGAGGGCTGCGTCGGCGGCACGCCGCCGTTTTTGTGTTGCCGCCATGCTATTGCTGCACCTCCCTCGTGCGGGTCAGCCGGAGCTGGAGAAGCGCGATCGCCACCACGATCAGGCAGAACACCACCGCCT
>USFL01000334.1 GCA_900553905.1 uncultured Eubacteriales bacterium
CAAAGTGAATTCGTATCGCCCGGCTTTGCCGGGCGGGCGGGGAGTTTGCGCCCCTAGGCGCAAACATTTCTTAAGCTTCTGGCGGAAAAGGCCGCCGTAGGCGGACTTTTTCGGCAAGCTGAGACCGGCCTCCTGCCAGCAAGCAGGAGGCCGCTTTTTTGATGCGTCCTCTTCCCTGCCGTTCTTTTTCGGACGAACCGTAACAAAAGATAGGCCACCTTGCTTTTTGTGCGCTTTTGTGCAAACCGGGCCATCCGTGCCGGGCTGCAAATCCGCTGCATTTTTCCTGTATTTCATAGGCTCTGAAGGTTTCCTTTTCTTGCGGGGAAAGCCGCTTTTCCAATGCCTTTGAGCCCTCCCTGCGCAAAAGGCAAATTGGCAGCTGGATGGATAAAATTCTTGAAAAATCTTCTAAAATGGACTTGACGAAAAGGCGGTTCACCCATACAATAGCTGTAGATAGTTCAACGAGAATGTGCTTCGAAACGCAAATCTTTGCCGTTAGGAGGAAGTTCCGATGCTGTATCAAGCGCCATCGGCTGAAATCCGCGATACCTTTCATCAGGGCACCAACCGGCGTGCCTATGAAATGCTCGGCGCACATCCGTGTTACGAGGGCGATGTTCGAAAATGGCATTTCTGTGTCTGGGCGCCCAACGCCAAGCATGTCGCGCTGGTGGGTTCGTTTAATGACTGGGACAAAAGTGCGACCCCCATGCAAAAGCAATACGACGGCACCTGGGAACTGCGCCTGACCGAGGACGAGCTGTGGAAAAACGTGCCGGAGGACGGCTATCCCACCTACAAATACGCCGTATGGGGCGCGGACGACCTTTGGCGCATGAAGGCCGACCCCTTCGGCTTCTTCAGCCAGCTGCGGCCCAACAACGCCAGCCGCCTCATCGACCTGGACAACTACCATTGGAGCGACCAGGACTGGATGGCCGCGCGCCATGATTTTAACCCCTACATCAACCCCATCAACATCTACGAGGTGCACATCGGCTCCTGGCGGCGCCATCCCGACGGAACCATGTATACCTACCGCGAGTTTGCCGATGAGCTCATCCCCTACATCCAGGAGATGGGCTACACGCACATCGAGCTGCTGCCCGTGATGGAGCATCCCCTCGACATGAGCTGGGGCTATCAGGTGACGGGCTTCTACTCCGCCACGGCGCGCTACGGCACGCCGCTGGAGCTGATGAACCTCATTGACCGCTGCCACCAGGCCGGCATCGGCGTGATTCTGGACTGGGTGCCCGCCCACTTCCCGCGCGACGAGGTGGGTCTGTTCCGCTTCGACGGCACGGACCTGTACAACCATCCCGATCCCCGCCGGGGCGAAATCGCCCAGTGGGGCACAATGCTCTTTGACTATGCGCGCGGCGAGGTGTGCAGCTACCTTTTGAGCAACGCCTGCTTCTGGCTGGATGTGTTCCATGCCGATGGCCTTCGCGTGGATGCGGTGAGCGGCATCATCTACTATGACTTCTGCAAGGAGCCTGGGCAGTACATTCCCAACTGCTTCGGCGGGCGGGAGAATCTGGACGGCATCAACTTCCTGCGCCGCCTCAACCAGACCGTATACCACGATTTCCCCGGCCTGATGATGATCGCCGAGGAGAGCACCGCCTTCCCCATGGTGACCGCACCCACCTACCTGGGCGGACTGGGCTTCGGCTTCAAGTGGAACATGGGCTGGATGAACGACATCCTGTCCTACATCAAGCTCGATCCCGTCTACCGCAAATACCATCACGACAAGGTCACCTTCAGCCTGTTCTACGCCTTCAGCGAGAACTACATCCTGCCCTTCTCCCACGACGAGGTGGTGCACGGCAAGCACAGCATGCTGGACAAGAACCCCGGCGACCTGTGGAAGAAGTTTGCCGGCCTGCGCGCGCTCTACGGCTACACCATGGCGCATCCGGGCAAGAAACTTTTGTTCATGGGCGGCGAATTTGCTCACTTCATCGAATGGAAATACGATGATCAGCTGGACTGGTTCCTGCTGGTCTACGAGCGGCATGCCCCGCTGCAAAGCTGCGTGAAGCGCCTCAACCACATCTACCGCGAGACGCCCGCTCTCTATGAGGTGGATACCTCCTGGAACGGCTTCCAGTGGATCACGGCCAACGACACCGACAACAGCGTGGTGGCTTTCCTGCGCACGGACAAGCGCGGCCGCGCCATCCTGTGCGTGACCAACTTCACCCCGGTGTTCCATCCCATCTACCGCATCGGCCTGCCCTGCGCGGGCACGCTTCGTGAAATTTTCAACACCGACCGGGCGGAATATGGCGGAAGCAACCAGTATAACGCCTATGAGCTGTCCGCTCAGCCCGGCGAATTCAACGGCTTCCCGTTCTGGACGGAGATCTGCGTACCTCCGCTCAGCAGCGTATACTTCACCTACGACAAGATTCTGCCCAGGCCTGCGGGGAAGCGCAGGTGGGGCACATGGGCGGCGTCCGTCCGCCGGAGGAAGGGGGCCAGGGATGACAAACGCGCTTGACCCTTCGCTCATTCGCCTGAAAGGCTGATACACGCGCAACGATAACGTTTTAATGTAAGGAGTGGATTGTTTCCATGTTGGACAAAAAGCAATGCGTGGCCATGCTGCTCGCCGGCGGCCAGGGCAGCCGTCTGGGCATCCTCACGGCAAATATGGCCAAGCCCGCCATCCCCTATGGCGGCAAATACCGGATCATCGACTTTCCGCTGAGCAACTGCACCAACAGCGGTGTGGACGTGGTGGGCGTGCTGACCCAGTACCAGCCCCTCAAGCTCAA
>USFL01000335.1 GCA_900553905.1 uncultured Eubacteriales bacterium
GCCAATGCCGACGGCCTCGCCCTTGATGCCGCGGACGCACTTGCCCTCGCACTGGCTTTCCTGCGGGCACACGCGACCGCACACCGCCGGAAGCGACGTGGAGCGGGAAAGCACCTCGTACGCGCCCTCAAAATCCTCATGGGCCACCCGCTCGATAAACGCGGGAATGTCGATGCGCACGGGGCAGGCGGATACGCAGGGCTTGTTTTTGCAGTTCAGGCACCGTTTGGCTTCGCCCACCGCCATTTCGCGGGTATAGCCCAGAGCCACCTCGCTGAAATTCTTGTTGCGCACATCTGGCGCCTGAGAAGGCATTGGCGTTTTTTTCGGGCTCATATCAGGCATTGGACTCGGCCTCCTTTTGGAACAGGCGGCAAGCCTCCTCACGGGCATGCTGCTCAAAATCGCGGTACATGGCGCCACGGGCCATGGCCTCGTCAAAGTCCACAAGATGGCCGTCAAAGTCCGGGCCATCCACACAGGCGAACTTGGTTTCGCCGCCCACGGTGAGGCGGCAGCCGCCGCACATGCCGGTGCCGTCGATCATGATGGGGTTCATGCTCACGATGGTCTTGATGCCGTATTTTTCCGTTACCTTGCAGACGAATTTCATCATGATCAGCGGACCGATGGCAATGACCTGATCATAGTGGTTACCGGCCTGAATGAGCTTTTCCAGCGCGTTGGTCACCAGACCCTTTTCGCCGTAGCTGCCGTCGTCGGTCATCAGGCACAGCTCCTCGCTCACGCCCCGGAATTCATCCTCAAGAATCACCAGGTCACGGCTGCGGAAGCCTACCACGCTGTGTACCGTGCAGCCCAGGTCATGCAGCTTCTTGGCCACGGGATAAGCGATGGCGCACCCCACGCCGCCGCCCACGATGCAAACCTTTTTGAGCCCCTCCGTGCGCGTGGGGGTGCCCAGCGGTCCCACCAGATCGTGCAGGCAATCGCCGGCGTTGAGGGTGTTGAGCTCCATGGTGCCTGCGCCCACAATCTGATAGATCACTGTGACGCTGCCCGCCTCGCGGTCATAATCGGCCACGGTGAGGGGGATGCGCTCGCTCTGCTCCTTTGCGCGCAGGATGACAAACTGCCCAGGCTCGGCCTTGCGGGCGATGCGGGGCGCGTGCACCCGGATGCGCACGACCGTGGGGTTGAGCGCTTCCTTGGACAAGATTTCATACATGGCGGTCATTCCCTCCCTACAGCGATGCATTCGATTTCCACCAGCCCGCCCTTGGGAAGAGCGGCCACCTGCACGCAGCTGCGCGCGGGCGGGTCGGAGTCAAAAAAGCGCTGATATACCGCGTTGACGGCGGCAAAGTCGCCCAGGTCAGCCACAAAGACCGTGGTTTTCACGATGTCGGCATAGCCGAGCCCGGCCTCTTGCAAAATGGCGCCCAGGTTGCGCATGGCCCTGTCGGTCTGCGCTTCGACGCCGCAGGCCAGCTCGCCCGTGACGGGGTCGAGCCCCAGCTGACCGGAGGTAAACAGAAGCCGCCCGCATCCGATGGCCTGGGAATAGGGGCTGATGGCGGCCGGAGCGGAGGAGATATGGACAACGGTTTTGCTCATGAATCAGAATACTCCTTTCCCTGTGCTTACAATAAATCGATTGTATCATTCCCAGGGCCGGATGTAAAGCGAGGACGGATGAAAAACCTTGCCGCAGAAACCACCGGAGACGGCAGAACGAAAAAATGTCTGCGCAAAGTAAGAGGACCGCCGGGTTTTTCCGGCGGTCCTGCCTTTGTATCATGCGGACGGGCGCCGTTCAGGCGTCCGAGCCGCGCCGTCAGCGGACGATAGCCTCCTGGGCATAGCGGACGGCCTGCTTGAGGGCGTTGGAGGTCATGGTGGCGCCGCTTACGCCATCCACGCCGTCCAGATCGTCCTGCCCCGCGATCAGGGCGTTGATGTAATCCGAGCCATCCGCCGTCAGGACGCCGCCCACGCCGTCGGTCTCCTGGGCGTCGCGCACGGCGATGGCGGTGATCCTGCCGTCCGCGTCAAAGGTGACATTGGTCTCGATTTCGCCGCCAAAACCCTGAGTGACCACTTCGGCGACCGTGGTTCCGTCCTCGTTTTCCGTGGTGGTGACAACGCCTTCGAACAGCTCGCCGTGGATGGCCAGATACACCATGCGCTGGAAATCGCCGCCGAAGGTGATGGTGGCGCCGGCGATGGCGTCGCGGTCCTGAATCTGGGTGCTGGCCTGGTTGACGGTGCGGAACATTTCGTAGACGTCCTCCAGGGTCATTTGATTGGCCAGAATGTAGTCCGTGATGGCCTCCAGCTGCTCGCCGTAGCTGCGGCCGCCGTTGTAACCCGCAAAGGAGACACGGTTGGAACCCTCCACAAACGCGCCGTCCGCATACAGGCCATGCAGCGTCAGCAGGTCCTTCACCAGGGTCTCGGCGGTCAGCTCCAAACCAGCTTCACGCGCCAGATAGCCATAGGCGATGCAGGCCTTTTCCACCGTGACCACGTTGCCGTGCTGGGCCAGATCGGAAAAGGACAGGTCTGCGAAAACGGTATCCTCCGTCAGATTCTCGCAGGAGGCGGTCAGCATGTACTGGGCATAGTAGGTGTCGCCGTCGGAATAGGCGGGGTCGTAGCCGTAGGCGCTCAGGGTGGCGAGGCGGTAGCCGTCCTCCGTTTTTTCCACTGTGGCGTCGGAAATGTTCATCAGATAGCCCATGATGTCCTTCTTGGAATACTCGTCCTCGCTTCCCTTGTTGCGGATGATGTCGCCAGTCTCGTCGTTTAGCTCTGTGGGGAACGGAC
>USFL01000336.1 GCA_900553905.1 uncultured Eubacteriales bacterium
TCTGGGGCGTTTCCGTATCGTCGGTCATGTACAGAAGGGTCACTTCCATCATGCCCTCCACGTTCAGCTTGCCGCCCGCACGGGTCATGTCCGTCACCACCGGGCGCAGCGCAGCGCGCAGGGGCGTGCGCACAGCCGGCTGCCCATCCAGCAGAAGGGTGAGCTTTCCGCTTTCAGCGGTGTGCACCTGCCTGTGGGCCAGCGCCCGCCGGACCTCCTGCTTCTCCAGCGACAGGCAGTCGCCCTGCGTGGTGTAGGCGTCCAGCAGCAGGCACAGGTCCCGCTGCCGCGCTGCCTGCGCGTTCAGGCCCAGCAGCACCTCGGCGCGCAGCGTACGGCTGCCTTCCTCCTCGCCCTCCTGTGAAAGCACGGCTACGTCCTTGACCACCGCGCCCGCGCAGAGCGAATCGCCTTCCTCGCCCGTGAGGGAAACCGTCTCCTCAAAGGGGATGGTATGGCGCGTGATCACCAGCGGGCGCGAGGGCATGGCGCTGCGGTGCACCACCTCCAGCAGGATGTTGCCCGACAGCGTGGCCCGCTCCTCTCCGCCCATCACATCCTGCACGGTTGCGATGGCCGTCGCATACAGCGTGTCGGTGATCTGCAAGACCGCGCCCAGGTCGCATTCATCGCGCACGAGCACGTCCTGCTCGCCCCGCGCCACGGTCTGGCAGCCGCTGAGCGTTTCGGTGCGCAGCATCAGGCCGTCCGCGCCGCGCACGCCCGTAACCACCTCCATGGGCTCGTCCGAAAAGACGCGCACCTGCACGCGCAAAATAGCCATCAGGTGCAGCCGTCCCCCCTGGGCGCCGGCCTCCACATGCTCCACCATCAGGCTGACGGGCGCGGTCATGCCCGCCTGCGCGCCGGATACCTCCACCGGATGGCTGAACTCGGCCGAGGCCTCCAGCGCGCTCACATGGGTGGGGTCGCCCTGGGTATAGAGCACATGAAAGACCACCTTGCCCTCGGCGGTCACACGGTCAGCCTCCGCTACGCTGCGGTCCAGCACCGCCATGGCCTCGGCGCTGAGCACGGTGGTTTCCTCGCGCAGGCCGCCAGGCAGGGCCACCTCGCCCTCCACCACGGCCTGGCCCAGGTTCTCGCCCACAAAACGCTGGAGGGGCAGTTCCTCCCGGAGCACCTCCAGCGCTTTGGCCGCGCCGGCGCTCTGCTTTTCCAAAAAATCCATGCTCCTATCTGTCATCATGACTCCTCCTAAAGCGGCTTTGTAGGTAGGCTATGCGCCCCCTGGCGGGGATATGACCGCAGCGACGCCTGGGCCGCTCAAAGGCGGTTTTGGGCGTCCCCCGCTTGCCCGCGCGCGTTCGCCTGTGCTACAATACAGGCGGTTTACAGGGATTATTCCGCAAGGGGAGCGAGCCATGCGCAAGAAGAGCGAGCCGAAAAAAATCTACGTTGCCTCATCGCGCCGCGTCATGCTGGTGCTGATGTCATTGAGCACGATCTATCAATATATGTACACCAGCCTCTTTTCCAGCGCGCTGGGCATGCTACCGGTGTTCGGCGGCGCCATGTTCATGAGCGCGCGCATGGCGGGCGCCTTTGCGCACACCTTTCTGGGCGACCGGCGCAAATACCTGACGCGGCGCATGCGCGCGGTTTTCTGCGTGCTGACGGCGATTACGCTGCTGTGCAGCCTTGCGCTCATCGCGCTCTACCCGGTGCTGTGGACGTCCACGCCGGTGTGGCTCACCTTTGCGGCGGTGCTTTCCATCGCTTTGCGCAGCGGTGCGGGCCGCCGGCTGATCGGCCGCCGCATGCGGCACACCATCGGCGCGCGGGCCTACTGGCTGCTGACGGCGCTGGTGCATCTGGTCCCCCTAGCCGCGATGGCCTGGATTCTGTCCGCTAATCTGGACCTGGCCACAGCCTGGCAGCTCTGGGGCGGCTTTGCGGCGGGCGGCGTGCTGGAGCTCTACAGCCAGTGGCGCGAGCGTGATCTGCTGGCCCTGGAGGACCTGCCCGACGATACCGACCCCCAGACCGCGGCGCAAATGGCGGCAGACCTTCGGGAGGTCAACGCCTTCGACGCCTTTCAGCGCATGCATACGCTGGTGCTCATCGCCTTGCAGCTTACGCTTGTTATGGTGTATACCTTCATCGGCCTGAGCACCCAGGAGCTGCTGGTGTGCATGCTCCTGGCGGTCGCCTGCACGGTGATCATGCGCGAGGTTTCGGTTCTATGCCTGCGCCTTGTCAAGCGTCCTTTTGACACGCAGCTGCTGCTGGTGGGGCTGTTTCTGTGGCTGTACGGCCTGTTTCTGCTTTACCGCCAGCTGGACAGCGACCCAGGCCTGCTCATGAGCGCCCTGGCCGTGGCGCTGTGCACCAGCGGCCTCGCCGTAAGCGTGACCGCCCTGGCCGAGCTGGAGCGCCGCATGACCGACGTGGCGCAATTCCGCCTGAAGGACCGCATGCACGGCTATGCCCAGCTGCGCGCCGCGAGCACCGAGATCGCCATTTTGCTGGGGCAGATGCTGGCGTTGATTCTGCTTACACTCCTGTGCATGCCCTCCGTGCCGCTTGCGCGGCTGGACCTGGCCTCGCTGGTGTCCGCCTTCCGGCCGCTGATGGTGATTCCGCCGGTGCTGCTGCTGCTTGCCGCCATCGTCACGACGCTTCGGTTCCCCATGAACAACCGCCATTTTCAGAAGCTGGCGCGCTGGCTCACTTTGGAGAGCGAGGGCCTGGACAATCCCGCCCTGCGCCAGCAGCTGGACAGCGTGGTGGTCAAGCGCCACAAGAACCGCTTCGGGGTGC
>USFL01000337.1 GCA_900553905.1 uncultured Eubacteriales bacterium
GCACCGCGTGTACTGCATCATCGGCGACGGCGAATGCGACGAGGGCGCCATTTGGGAAAGCGCGCTCATCGCCCACCAGTACAGGCTGGATAACTTCATCGTGACCATCGACTTCAATAAAATTCAGTCCCTGGCCCCGGTGGAGGAGACGATCGCCCTGGAGCCGCTGGATGAAAAATGGCGCGCCTTCGGCTGGCATGTCATCCGCGTGGACGGACACGACCACGAGGCGCTGCACCGCGCCTATGAGGAAGCCCGCGGCGCGATGGGGGGCGGAAAGCCCATCATGGTCATTGCCGACACGGTGAAGGGCAAGGGCGTGAGCTTTATGGAGCATTCCGTGCTGTGGCACTACCGCACCGCGCGCGGCGAGGAATATGAAGCGGCGCTGAAAGAACTGGAGGCCGGCAAGCCATGAGAGATACCTTCACCCGCTGCCTGGAAGCCTACGCCGAGACGCACCCCGAGCTGGTGCTGGTCACCGGCGACCTGGGCTTCGGCGTGCTGTTTCCCTATATGAAAAAATTTCCCGACCGCTTCATCAACGCCGGCATTTCGGAGCAGGCCATGATGAGCATGGCCGCCGGCATGGCGCTGGAGGGAAAGACGGTGGTGGTCTATTCCATCGGCAACTTCCCCACGCTGCGCTGTCTGGAGCAGATCCGCAACTGCTGCGCCTATCACGAGGTGAACGTGAAGATCGTGTGCGTAGGCGCGGGCTTTGTCTACGGCACGCTGGGCATGACCCATCATGCTACGGAGGACATGAGTGCGCTGCGCATCCTGCCGGGCGTGAAGGTGTACGCCCCCGCCGACGGCGTGGAGACGGAGGCCGTGATGGGTCCCTTCCTCAGCGAGCCGGGCGTGGCCTACCTGCGCATCGGCCGTGGCGGCGAACCGCATTTTCACGAGGACGGGTCCCTGGCCGGCTACCGGTGCGGGCAGGCGCTTGAGCAGTTTCCCGGCACGGACGCCTATATTCTCACGGCGGGCGGCATTCTGGGCAGCGCCGTGGAAGCGGCGCGGCTGCTGGAGGCGGACGGGCTACACATCGGCGTGGCCAGCTTCCCCACCGTAAAGCCCCTGGACGAGGCCTATCTGTCCTCCCTGTGCGGCCGGGTACCCGTGCTCTTCACGCTGGAGGAGCACACCATCGTGGGCGGCTTCGGCGGCGCGGTGTGCGAATATGTCTGCGGCCTGACCGGCCCGCGTCCCCGCGTGGTGCGTCTGGGTCTGAACGATACCTATTGCAGCATCGTGGGCAACCAGAGCTATCTGGAAAAACACTTCGGCCTGAACGGCGAGGGCGTGGCCCGGCGCGTGCGTCAGGAATTGGGAAGGGCGTAAGAACAAACGTTACAGCATAAAGACAGGTCCCGCGGGGATTCGCCCGCGGGGCCTGTCTTTTTCCGGTTCTATTCCTGCTCTCCCAGCAGTTTCAGCAGCTTTTGCCGCAAAGCCTCCGGGTCGGCCTTGCCGCGCGTGAGGGCCATGGCCTTGCCCATCAGGGCCTTTTCCACGCTGGTTTTGCCGGACAGGTAGGTTTGGACCATGTCGGGGTTATTCTCCAATGCCTTGCGCGCCGCGGCCTCCAGCGCGGCGGGGTCGGTCAGGGTAAACAGGTCGTGCGCCCGGGCATAGGCAACGGGGTCCTGATCCTGGTCAAAGAGCGCCGCCAGAATCTTTTTACCGGTGGAGCTGTTGACCTTGCCCGCGCCGATCATGTCGCTGAGCGCCGCCAGATGCTCCGGCGCAATGGGCAGCGCCTCCGGGCCGCGCTCGCCGGTATGCGCGGTATCGCGCAGGGTGATCTGCGCAAAGACCTCTCCCAGAATGAGGTTGCAAAGCGCCACGGGGCTTTGCGCCAGGGAAGCGGCGCGCTCAAAGTACTCGGCCAGCCAGCGCTCGGCGGTGAGCTGTTCGGCCGCATAGGCGGTCAGCCCGTACTGCTGCATATAACGCACGCGGCGCTCATCCGGCAGCGCGGGGATGGATGCGCGGATCTCGGCCATTTCGGCGTCGCTGAGATAGATTTCCGGCAGGTCCGGGTCGGGAAAGTAGCGGTAGTCGGCGCTGTTTTCCTTGCGGCGCATGGAGGTGGTCTTGCCGGTCTTTTGATCATACCGGCGGGTTTCCTGCACTACGCCCTCCCCCGCCTCCAACGCCTCCACCTGCCGCCGGTACTCGGCTTCGATGGCGCGGTCCACGCTCTGGAAAGAGTTGAGGTTCTTCATCTCGGTGCGCACGCCGAAGGGTTCGCCGGGTTTGCGCACGCTCAAATTCACGTCGCAGCGCATGCTGCCCTCGTTCATGCGGCAGTCGCTCACGCCCGTATAGGTCAAAATGGCGCGCAGCTTGCGCAGGTAGGCCACCGCCTCCTCGGCGGAGCGGATGTCCGGCTCGGAGACGATCTCGATCAGCGGCACGCCGCAGCGGTTCATGTCCAGCGCCGTGCCGGACTGGTCGTCGTGCAGGAGCTTGCCCGCGTCCTCCTCGATGTGGATGCGGGTGATGCCCACGCGTTTTTCTCCCTGGCTGGTCTGGATGATCAGCACTCCCCCCTCGCACAGCGGGCGGTAGAACTGGCTGATCTGATACGCCTTGGGCAGATCGGGATAGAAGTAGTTCTTGCGGTCGAAGCGGCTGCGGTGGTGCACATGGCAGCCCAGCGCCATGCCGGCCATGGCCGCATAGCGCAGCACCTGCGCGTTGAACACCGGCAGCGCCCCCGGCAGGCCCATGCACACGGGGCATACATGCGTGTTGGGCTCCGCGCCGAA
>USFL01000338.1 GCA_900553905.1 uncultured Eubacteriales bacterium
CCGAGCCGGACCAGGCGTTCACCGGCAGATAGGCGCTGACGCGGGATTCGCCCGTGGCCAGGGGCACGGCATAGATCGTCGCGTCGCAGCAGTAATAGGCGGTATCGCTTTCCCGGTCGTAGGTCAGATTGTTCAGATAGCTGCCATTCAGGGTGGCCACGGGGGTCGTTCCGCCCGTGGCAGGATCATAGACGGCCATCTGCGTCATGGGTGCTTCCATGTCTTCCGGGCCCGGCACAGGCTGTACCAGCGCCAGATACTTTCCATCCTTGTAGGCGCACAGCGCACGCAGCGTGCTGTCCACCCCCTGCTGTGCGATCAGCTTGCCGGTATCCAGCGCGTAGCGCTCTACAAGCAGGCTGCTTTCTCCCTCACCATAGTTCTCAGCCAGGCGCACCACTTCGCCGTCCTGCGTAAACATAGAGCTGACATAGCTGCCGTAATAGATGCCGTCTTCGGACGGCTCTTCCTCCTTGGCCTCCAGCGTGCACAGCGGCTGAACTGCCGCGCTGCCCGCGCCGTCCACCAGCCGCATCACCTGACGGCTGCTCTCGTCGAAGCCGTAGAGGCATTCGCCGTCGGCCAGCAGGCGGGTGACCACCGGCGTGGTGGCATCCGTGCTTTCATTCCGATAGCTGCGCAGCCCTTCCAGCACGGTTTCCGGCTCGTTCATTCCGGCGCTCCAGCGTTCCAGCCGGACCTGCCCATCGTTCGAGCCGCCATACAGGTTGCTCACAAGCAGGTACAGGTTTGCGCCCACAACCTGTCCGGACCGGACCGTCCATGCATCGGCATCGGTATAATCGGTCATGACATGCAGGTTGATATCTACGGCCTCGGCCAACGCCGCTGAAAAGAGCAGGCACAGGCACAGCGCGGTGCACATCAGATGTTTCCACAGGTGCTTCATGGTATTTCCCCCTTTTTTCCGGCAAGCCGGACAAAATCACCGGCGCTTTTCCTTCCCGCAGACTGTTTCATGCGTGGGAGGATATACGCCCATTGCATAGGACGAATGACACTGCGGAATTGTTCCATGTTTGTCAAATTTAACACGGAACGGATGTGCATGCCGGATCAGGGCTGGTAATAGTTAGCCATATGCTTGACTCTGCCGTTGCTGTCCAGGTCATATTCCAGCACCCAGACCTTGCTGGTGGAAATCTGGCAGCTGTAGCGCACGGTGCGGGTGCCGTCGTCGTTGACCAGCACCTGCCCCACGTTGGGATATTCGTAATACAGGCCGCGCGTACCGTTGGGGGCCTCCACCTGTCCAAAGTCCTTGTAGACGGAGACGATCTCGCTTTCCGTGCTGCCAAAGCCCACCCCGCGCGGCGGCGTGCCGATTTCGCTGTTCATGTCCACGCGCACCAGCTGCCAGGCGTTGTTTTCCAGGATAAACACGGCATAGCCCCAGCTGTATTGCAGATGCCGCGCCGAGTTGGTCAGGTTCAGGTAGGTGGTTTCCAGCTCCTGGGACGGGTTGCCGAAGGCGGCCTTGAACTCATCAATGGAGGTTTTATTCAGCGTAAAGCTGCCAAAGGTGTCGCTTTCCCCGTACATGTCCAGCGGGTAGGGGGAGACGTTGAACTTATAACCCACCTCCAGCGTGGGGCTCATCTTCCCGTACTGGTTGACGCATACGGCTTTGAGCGTCACGCGGCCGGAGGGCAGCTTGATGGGGGTGCCGTCATAGACCGGGCTTTCCTCTGTGGGGGTGGAGCCATCGATGGTGTAGTAATACACATAATGGCTTTCGATCTCCGCCTGCTCGGCCTTGGTCAGCCCCGCCTTCTGGGTTTCACTCAGGTTTCCGGGACGGAGGCTGACCTCGCGCAGGGTTTTGTAGGTATTGGGCGCCAGATTGCATTTGGGCGCGGGCGGCGTGGGATAATAGAAGGTGTAGGACACGCTGATCGGATCGCTGACCAGATCTCCGCTGACCGCCACTGCGCGCAGCGTGACCGCGCCCTCTTTGGGAATGATGCTGCCATCCTCGCAGAGAATGCCGTCCTCCGGCAGCACCGCGTCGTCGTCCACGGTATAGTACACATCGTAGCCCTGAGGTGAGGTGAGGGAGATGTCCTGCTCCATGGCGCTGATCTCGTAGCGCCCGGCTGTGAGGCTCACCTCCGGCATGGCGGGAAGGAAGTCCTCCCGTTGCTGGCGGAAGTTTTCACGGTCGGTGTTTTCGTAGGCCAGGAGCATCATGTCCGCCGCTTCCGGGCCGCGGTCCTGCTCCAGGTACATGCTGATGAGCGCCGTGTAGGCCTCGCTGCGGAAGGGGCTGACCTCCTGCGCGAGCCTTAGATACACCGCCTCGGCCTGATCGTCCTGCGCGTCCAGTTCATAGGCGTTGGCCAGCAGAAGCAGGCCGTCGTAGTTCTCCGGATCAATCACGTCGCTGATGCGCAGGCAGACGATCGCCATCTGCACGTCGCCCACGTCCAGGTAATCCTGACCGGCCATGCGGTAGGCCTGCGCGGGTACGCCGCTCCACTGATCGATCAGCTCCTGACGCTCCTCCTGTACCAGGGGGTCGTCCGTGTTCTGTGCAAGGGCGAACATGCCCTCGGTAGCGGCCATGGCGTTGCGGCGCGCGGTGGCTCGCTGGCCGCTGTCGCTGCGGCTCATGTAGAGCATATAGCCTGCGCCCGCCAATACGGCCACCAGCGTGAGCGCCACGCCGATCAGCATCCAGTTGATATTGTGCCTGCGAACCGGATGCACCCGTCCATGGCCTGTTTTCAGCGCAGGCGCGCGCCC
>USFL01000339.1 GCA_900553905.1 uncultured Eubacteriales bacterium
CTGGCCGAAAGCTGGACCGAGAGCGGCGGGGGCCAGACCTGGACCTTCACCCTGCGCGAGAACATCACCTTTTCGGACGGCACGCCGCTCACCGCGCAGGACGTGGTGGCCAGCGGGCAGTATATCCTGAACCTGGCCAAGAATGACCAGGGGCTGGACCGCGGCTTTTATGGCAACATCCGCTATATGGTGTCGTCCTTCAGCGCGCAGGACGACCGCACCGTGGTCGTCAAGGCGGCGCGCGACTATTACGGCCTGCTTTACAGCATGACCTTTCCCGTGGTACCTGCCTCCCAGGTGGAGATGGCCAACCCCGTTGGCACGGGCCCCTATGTGATCAGCAGCTTTCAGCCCGCCAACTATATGCTGCTCAACGCAAATCCGCTCTGGTGGCAAACCCAGCCGCAGGTGCAGGAGATCACCGTCACCTTTTATCCCAACAACAAGGACATGATCAACGCCTACGAGTACGGCCGCGTGGATACGGTTTTCACCCGCTCGGTCGCGGCGGCGCAGTACAAGAGCGGCATCAACTCACTATCCATCTCCTATTCGACAAGGCAGCTGGAGGTGCTGCTCATCAACCACCGCGAGAGATCCTTCCCGCTGGACAGCCTCAAGGTGCGCCAGGCCATCCGCTATGCCATCAACGTCGATTCCATCTCCCAAAACGTCTATATGGGCATGACCACCGACGCCGATACCCCCATCCCATCGGACAGCTGGCTGTACTACGATCAGGAGAGCACCTTCGTCTACAATCCCGACAAGGCGAAAGAGCTTTTGGCCGAGGACGGCTGGGTGGACCTGGATGACAACGGCATCCTGGACAAGCCCGTGGAGGGCGCGGAGGAGCCCAAACACCTGGTGCTTGGCCTGTGGGTGTACGAGGACCCGGACAACGACGTTCGCTTTGAAACCGCCAACATGATCGCCGATATGCTTTGGGAAGTGGGCATCAGCATCCATATTGAAACGGTCAGCTATGATGAATGCAAAACGGTGCTGGAAAACGGCAGCTTCGACCTGGCGCTGTGCTCCTTCCAGATGGATGTGGTGCCGGACGTGGGCTTTTTCCTGCGCAAGGGCAACGAGCAAAACTACGGTAAATATAACTCCAGCGAGATGACCTCGCTGATCGACACGCTGCGCACCCAGGAAAATCAGGCGGATTTTGCCTACACCAGCCAGGCCATCCAGCAGCAGTTCGCGGCGGATGTGCCCTTCATCTGTCTGTTCTACCGCACGGGCGCCATCCTTACGCGCAAGATGTTCACCACTGTCCGCTCCATCCGGGAATTTGAGCTGTTGCGCGGCATCGAGGCATTCGGCAGGTAAAGGGGGTGCAAGCGTTGACCTGGAAACGTCCTCTGGCCGCGCTGCTGGCTGCGCTGTTGCTGGCCGCGCCCTGCGCACGGGCCGTCTCCTATGAGGACCTGGATGAAGAGACCCTCGCCGCGCAGGAAACGCCTGTCATCACTCCCGACCCAGACGCCACGCCCGTTCCGCCGGAACAGGTATACGCTATTTCAGATGTAAACAATCCCGATGAGGAAGGGGAAACCCGCATCGAGGAGGGCGTCCGTCCCGATTTTGTGGAGAAATTGCTGGAGGTGGCGCGGGGCGAGCTGGGGTATACCGAGGGCGCGCACAGCTTCACCAAGTATGGCTTGTGGAGCGGCGACGCGAACGCCGAATGGTGCGCCGAGTTCGTCTGCTGGTGCGTGGACCAGGTGGACCAGCGCTACGGCACCAACCTGCTCGATGTGGTCTATCCCAACTACAGCGGCCAGAACACCGGGCGAGACTGGTTCATCGAGCGGGGCCGCTTCGTCTACCGCAAGGGCAACTGTCCGGACTGGGGCTATCAATGGCTGCTGGGCAGCGACCATCTGCTCCAGAAAAACGAATACATCCCCCGTTCGGGCGATCTGGTGTTCTTCAGCTACAATGAGGCCGGGGACACCGAGCACGTGGCTTTGGTGGAATATTGCACCCGAGACGCCGAGGGCAACGTCATCATCCATGTCATCGAGGGCAATAACCCCACCAGCGTGCAGCGAAACAGCTACTTCCTCAACAACAGCCAGGTGCTGGGCTTTGGCGCATGCGAGGATGTGGTGGGCACCACCATGCGCTACGGCAACCGGGGCGACAAGGTGCTTTGGCTCCAGGAGGCGCTCCATACCCTGGGTTATCTGGAGGAAAAGCACCTCACCGGCTCGTTCGGCGGCAACACGCGCAGCGCCGTGATGGAGTTCCAGTCCGGTATGGAAGGCAAGACCGTCAACGGTCTGGCGGACCGCGAAACCCAGCAGGCCATCGCCGCTGAACTGAATGAACTGACCTTCAACGATCCCGACAGCTGGCTGGTGACCGAGTAGCGGCCTCCGGCCCAAAGGAGACGCCCATGTCCTTTGCTCATCTGCATCTGCATACCGAATACAGCCTCCTGGACGGGGCCAACCGCATCAAGCCCCTGGTCAAGCGTCTTAAGGAGCTTGGCTTCACGCACGCCGCCGTGACCGATCACGGCGTGATGTACGGGGTCATCGACTTCTATAACGCCTGCCTGGAGGAGGGCATCACCCCCGTCATCGGCTGCGAGGTGTATATCTGTCCCGACCGCTTTGAGAAGCACGGCGCGGCGCGCGAATACAGCCACATGATTTTGCTGTGCGAAAACCAGACCGGGTATCGCAATCTGGTCAAGCTCGTCAGCGCCGGGTTTACCGAGGGCTTTTACTACAAGCCCCGCA
>USFL01000340.1 GCA_900553905.1 uncultured Eubacteriales bacterium
TAGCTTCATGCCTGACCTCCCGTATGTCGAAAAAGCTCGCCTGCGGCGATCTTTTTCGCCAAATGCTTAAGAAATGTTTGCGCCAGAGGCGCAAACTCCCCGCCCGCCCGGCGGAGCCGGGCGATACGAATGCACTTGGAGAGCCTGCGGGCCCTCCAAACCTCCCGGAGAAAAAACGGGGGATAAGGGGTGCTTGTGTCCGGCTATCCACCGTCAGCGGTCAAAATGCGGGGGCACCCGTCAGAACGGCTTTAGGAAGCTGGTGCGGCCCAGATGCTCCAGAAGCTCGTAGTTCTCGATGATGTTGCCCAGGCCCAGGGCGGCGCAGTCCATCGGCTCCTTGGAGAGCAGCACCGGGATGCCCAGCTCGCTGGCGATGAGCTGGTCCATGCCGTAGAGGAGCGATCCGCCGCCGGTGAGGTAGAGGCCGTTGTGCATGATGTCGGCGGCCAGCTCGGGGGGCGTGCGCTCCAGCACCCACTTGATCGCGCCGAGGATGGCCAGGCAGGGCTCGTGCAGGGCCTCGTAGATCTGGGTGGAGGTGATCTCGGTGGTCTGGGGGAGGTTGGTGACCATGTCGCGGCCGCGGATGCGGGCGCGGCGCTCGTCGCGCAGGGGGAGGGCGGAGCCCAAATCGAGCTTGACCTCCTCGGCGGTGCGGTCGCCGATCAAAATGTTGAACTCGCGCTTGATGAAGTCGATGATGGCCTCGTCCATCTTGACGCCGCCCACGCGCACCGAGTGGCTGATGACCACGCCGCCCAGGGAGATGACGGCGGCGTCGGTGGTGCCGCCGCCGATATCGACGACCATGCAGCCGTTGGGGTCAAAGACGGGCAGGCCGCTTCCGAGGGCCGCGGCGAAGGGCTTTTCGACCAGCATGACCTTGCGGCTGCCGGCGTACTTGGCGGCCTCGCCCACGGCGCGGCGCTCGATGGCGGAGATGGAGCAGGGGTAGCTCAAAAACAGGCGCGGCTTGACGAGGTAGCTGGAGCCGATGGCCTTGCGCATGAAGTACTGAATCATGATTTCGGTCATGTCAAAATCGGTGATCACGCCCTCGCGCATGGGCCTGACGGCCATGACGCCCTCGGTGGTGCGGCCCAGCATGATCTTGGCGTCGTCGCCGACGGCGCGTACCTTGCGCTCGTTTCCGGCGTCCACCACCACGATGGTGGGTTCGCTGATCATGATGCCCTTGTGCTTTACGTAAACCAGCGTGTTGCTGGTGCCCAGGTCCACGCCCAGGTCATGCGCGACAAAGCCCATCGGTCAATCTCCGTCCTCTTGCGCCGCCTCGGCGGCATATTTGACATCGTACCAGTCGCGGATCTCCTCTGCGCTGCGCAGGGGCAGGTCGAATCCGGCGTCCAGCAGGAGCTTGCCCACCATCGTCAGCGGGAAGCCGATCACGCCGGTGGGGCTGCCCTCGATGCGGCTGATGAACACGCTCGCCAGCCCCTGCATGGCGTAGCCGCCGGCCTTGTCCATGGGTTCGCCGGAATCGACGTAGCGCTCGATGATCCGCGGGGGGATGGTGACGAACGCCACGCGGGTCATGGAGGCGTCGTAGAGCTCGGACCCATCGGGGCGGCGCAGGCACACGCCCGTGTAGACGTAATGGGCGCGGCCGCTGAGCATCTTGATCATGCGCAGGGCGTCGTCGCGGTCCTTGGGCTTGCCCAGGTATTGTTTGCCCACGCGCACCATCGTATCCGCGGCGAGGATGAAGCGGCCCTTGACCTTGCGGCTGAGCATGAAGGCCTTTTTGCGGGCCAGGTCGAGGGCGCGCCACTGGCCCTCGCCCTCGGCGAAAAACTCGCTTAGCTCCGAGGGGATCACCTCGAAGGGCACGCCGAAATACTCCATCATGGCCCTGCGCCGGGGCGAGGCCGACGCCAGCACAATGACCTCGTCCTTGGCCGGCATGGTGGGCGTCTTTGGTTGGGTTCTGTCCGGCTCCCTCATCGCTCCCGGCTCCTTTCGTGCGACGCGCCCGCGTCAGGATAGGTTACAACAGTTTATTATAGCACAGTTTCCCTTCCCTGGGAAGCGCACGGCCCCTTTTCCTCTCCAAACGCTTGTAACAATCGCGGCGGGAAGCCCCCCGCGCCCCGCGTCCCGCGTCTTGACAACGCCGCGCCGCCGCTGGTAAGATAAGCCTGCCGGAACGCCGCGTTTCCAACCGCATCCCGCGTCCAATGCGCGGTTATCATCATGAAGGGGGCTGTTTGCATGCCTTGGGCCAAACTCCGCCGCGCTGTACCCTGGCTGGTGCTGGCGGGCTGCTTTGCGGCGCTGTGCTATTTTGAATGGCGCAACGTCGGGGACCTGCTGGACTCCGACATGGCTTCGGACTTGATCTACGCGCGCCTCCTGGCCCAGGAGGGGACGTTCTTCTCGCCCAACTGGTATTATTCCTCGGAGCTGCGGGTGTTTGCCAACCACCTCTCCTTCACCCCCCTGTTCCTGATTACGCAGGACTGGCGGCTGGTGCGGGGCCTTGGCAGCATGCTGACGTATGCGCTGTTTGTCCTCTCCCTCTACGCGCCGCTTTCGCAGGTGGGGCTGCGGCGGCAATATCCGCTGGTGGCGGCGGCCATGCTGTTGCCGCTGTCGGTGATGTACTTTCATTATTCAATGGTGGGCACCTCTTATACCCACTACTACATCCTTTCCTTTCTGCTGCTGGGCCTGGCCCTGGGGCAGTGCGGCGCGTCGGGCCGCGCCCGCGCATCGCCCCGGCCATAAAAGGTAA
>USFL01000341.1 GCA_900553905.1 uncultured Eubacteriales bacterium
TTGATCAGGCAGAGCATGTCGCGGTTGCGCCAGCCGCCCGCCATGGCGCGCAGGGACGCCAGCCAGAACTGCGCCAGCCCATGCGAGGCGGCGGGAAGCTGCTGATCGGTATAGAAGGGGATGCCGCTGTCCTCCAGGGCGGCGGTCACGGCGAAGGCGTAGCCGCCAGCGTCGGGATAGAGCACGGCCACGCGCTCCGGGTCCACGCCCTGGGCCAACAGCCAGCGCACCTCGCGGGTCATCAGCGCCGCTTCCTCGTAGGGCGACAGCCCGTCGGACAGATACACCCCCTCCGGTCGGCCCGTAAAGACGGGCGCGGGATGGGCAAACAGCGCCCGGTCCAGATAGGCGACCGCCTCCGGGCGCTGCGGGAGCTGGGGCGGCAGGGCGCGCATCTGCGCGCTTTCTCCGCTCTGGGAAAGCAGCTTTTGAAACCGGGCGATCCCCTGGCG
The DNA here is from genome assembly GCA_900553905.1 of uncultured Eubacteriales bacterium. Lineage (GTDB taxonomy): Bacteria > Bacillota > Clostridia > Christensenellales > Aristaeellaceae > Limiplasma > Limiplasma pullistercoris. The sequence continues at coordinate 453 of USFL01000341.1, forward strand.
CACGGGGGTATAGAGCTCGCCGTCCGGTGCGGTTTCGGCATCGCAGATCAGGGCGATGGTGAGGCTTTCGCACAGCGGCGCGGCTGCGCACATCAGCCGCATCAGCTGCTCCGGCAGCGTGTCGAAGCCGTAGACAAACAGGTGCTTGCCCCTGAGAAAACCGCTGTCCGCAAGCCGGCCCGCCACATAGGCCAGCTGGTCCTCGCTGTCGCTGAACCGTCCGCGCAGCACCTCACGGTACTGGGCATAGACGGCGGCCAGATCGGTCAGCTTGTCGCGCGCCGCCCCCGCTGGAAGGGATTCGGCGTAGTCCTTGAGCGCTTCGGGGTCCAATCCGCCGCGCTTCATATCCGTGATCAGCGCATCCAGCTTTTCCACAAAGCCCCGGCGCTGGGCGATGCTGCCATAATAGGGGAGCTTGTCCTCCAGCCGCTCCAGCGCCTGGCTCAGCGCCATGCGGCGTCCCGCGGCGTCCAGCGGCTCGCGCTCGTCGCGCCCGGCGGCGTCCAGCACGTGCTCGGCAAGGCGCGAGGGGCTCATCACGTCGATCAAAAACATGCCGGTGAGCGAAAGCCGCTCCATCACCCCGCGCTCGGCGGCAAGCGTGAACTGCTCCGGCACCAAAAGTAGCACGTCCTCGCCCCTCTTGGCGCACCGGCCCAGGGCGTCCACCACGGGGGCGAACAGCCGGTGCGCGCGCGCGGTCAGAATGGTAACGGACACGGTGAAAACGCCCCTTTCTTTCCTGGGTTTTTGCCTTTTCGGGTGGAAAAGGCCGCGTGAACATGATATCATAAACGCGGGCGGCGCGCAAAGCCCGTCCGTGATTTTGCCGGTCCGCCTTTTATGGGACCGGGAGAGGTGAGAGCATGGAGGATACCATCGTGGGCATCGCCACGGCGGCGGGCGAGGGCGGCGTGGCCATTGTGCGCGTGAGCGGGCCGGAAGCGGTGCGTCTGTTTGAGCAGGCGTTTCGGCCGCGGGGCGCCAGGCCGCCCTACGAAAGCCATCGCCTGATGGTGGGGCACGCGATGGATGAGACCGGCCCCATCGACGAGGCCATGGGCGTGGTGATGTACGCGCCCCGGTCCTATACGCGCGAGGACGTGTGTGAAATCCACACCCACGGCGGTTCGGCGGCGGCCTCGCTGGTGATGCGGCGGCTGGTGCGCCTGGGCGCGCGTCCGGCCGAGGCGGGCGAGTTCACGCGCCGCGCGTTCATGAACGGCCGTATCGATCTGATGCAGGCCGAGGCGGTGATGGGCGTAATCTCCGCGCGGTCGGCGGCGGCGCTGCGGGCGGGGGAGCGCCAGCTGGAGGGCGGGCAGAGCCGCTTTATCCGCAAGGCGCAGGAGGACCTGACCGCGCTGCTTTCCGGGCTGGAGGCGCACATCGATTACCCCGACGAGATCGATGAGGACGAGGCCCTTGCCGGCCTGCGCGAGGGGCTGGACAAGCTGATTGCGCAGCTGGACGGGGCGATTGACGAGCGCGGCGCGCGCATCGTGCGCGATGGGCTGCGCGTAGCGCTTTGCGGGCGGCCCAACGCGGGCAAGAGCACGCTCTTTAACGCGTTGCTTGGCGAGGATCGCGCCATCGTGACCGACGTGCCCGGCACCACGCGCGACGTGCTGGAGGGGTCCTTTACGCTGGACGGGACCAATGTGCTGCTTCAGGATACCGCGGGCCTGCGCGACAGCGGCGACGCGGTGGAGCGCATCGGAGTCGAGCGCGCCCGCGCGGCGCTTAGCCGGGCGGACGTAGCGCTGCTGGTGGTGGACGCCTCGCAGGATCCGGACGGGGAGGCGCTGGACCTTCTGCGCATGGAGGCGCCCTGCCCCTGCGCCGTGCTGCTCAACAAGGAGGATGCGGGCGAACGCCTGACCGTTTCCCAGGCGGAGGCGCTCACGGACAAGCGGCCCGTTTTGCGCGTGTCCGCGCGCGAGGGCGAGGGGCTGGAGGAGGTGCGGGATTTTCTGCGCAGCTTCCTTCGCAACCCCGACGAGCTGGCGCTCACACATGAGCGCCACATGGCCGTGGCGCGGCAGGCGCTTGGCAAGCTGCGCGACGCGCGGGAGGGCCTGGCGTCGGGCGGGCTGATCGACCTGGCCGCCGTGGACCTGCACGAGGCGCTTTACCTGCTGGGCCGCATAACCGGCGACAGCGTGGACGAAAAGCTGCTGGACGATATCTTCTCCCGCTTCTGCGTGGGAAAATAGGCCGGCCCGTGGGGTTGGCGCAAAAGACCCCCGGAGGGATGCTTCCCTCCGGGGACCGTTATGTCAGGGAAAAAGGAGGTTT
>USFL01000342.1 GCA_900553905.1 uncultured Eubacteriales bacterium
GGTCCTTTTATAAACCATTTTCTACATTATAGTGCCCGGAAATTTTTCTTCCGGGCCGTGTTCCGAGTGGAATACGTTTTCGTCCATCGCGGGTTTTTCACAGGAAATTTTCAGATAAGTCTTGATTTTTTGGGACATTCATTGTATATTGTCTGCGTAAGGCGCCGCTGTTACTAAATCGTATTCGTTCAGTGAATATAAGGCTTACAGCCATAAATGCAGGGAGGATCGCCATGGAATACGGCTATTTTGACGACGCAGCCCGGGAATATGTCATCACAAGACCGGATACCCCCTCCCCCTGGATCAACTATCTGGGCAGCGAGGCTTTCTTCACGCTCCTGTCCAACACAGGGGGCGGCTACAGCTTCTACCGCGACGCGCGCCTGCTGCGGCTGACGCGCTACCGCTACAACGGCGTGCCCACCGACGCGGGCGGCCAGTATTTCTACCTGCGCGACGGCGACAGCGTCTTTACCCCCGGCTGGATGCCCGTCAAAACGCCGCTGGACCGTTACGAGTGCCGCCACGGCCTGGGCTATACCCGCATCCTGGGCGAAAAAGACGGGCTGCGCGCCGAGCAGACCTCGCTTGTGCCGCGCGGCGAGGACGCGCTGGTCACCCGCCTGACCCTGGAAAACCGCACCGATCGGCAAAAGCGGGTCGATGTGTTCAGCTTTGTGGAGTTCTGCCTGTGGGACGCGCAGGACGACGCGACCAACTTCCAGCGCAACCTCTCCACCGGCGAAATCGAGGTGGAGGGCAGCGCCATCTATCATGTCACCGAGTACCGCGAGCGCCGCAATCACTATGCCGTCTATGCGGTCAACGCGCCCGTCATCGGCTTTGATACCGACCGGGAGACCTTTCTGGGCGCCTACAACGGCTTTGACCATCCCGCCGCCGTCGAGCGGGGCGAAAGCTTCAACAGCATGGCCAGCGGCTGGTCCCCCGTGGGCAGCCACCACCTGCGGGCCGATCTCGCGCCCGGGGCGCGCGTGAGCTATCTGTTTGTGCTGGGCTTTTGCCAGAATCCCGATGCGGAGAAGTTCTCCGCGCCCGGCGTGGCCAACAAGGCCCCCGCGCGGGCGCTGCTTTCGCGCTTTTCTACGGAGGCGCAGTTTGACGCCGCCTTTGAGGCGCTCGCCGCCCACTGGCGCACGCTTCTCTCGGGCTATCAGGTCGCAAGCGGCGACGCGAGGCTGGACCGCATGGTCAACCTCTGGCATCAGTATCAGTGCATGGTCACCTTTAACCTGTCGCGCTCCGCCAGCTATTATGAAAGCGGCATCGGGCGGGGCATGGGCTTCCGTGACTCCGCGCAGGACCTGCTGGGCTTTGTGCACATGGTTCCGCAGCGCGCGCGGCAGCGCCTTGTGGATCTCGCGGCCACGCAGTTTCCCGATGGCAGCGCCTATCATCAGTACCAGCCGCTCACCCGGCGCGGCAACTTTGACGTGGGCGGCGGATTCAACGACGATCCCCTGTGGCTGATCTTCGGCGCCGCCGCCTATGTCAGGGAAACCGGCGACGCCTCCATCCTGCATCAGTCCGTTCCCTTTGACAACGACGAGCGTCTCAGCCAGCCGCTCATGGAACACCTTCGCCGGTCGTTCCACTTCACGCTGGACCATCTGGGGCCGCACGGCCTGCCGCTGATTGGCCGCGCCGACTGGAACGACTGTCTCAACCTCAACTGCTTCTCCACCACCCCGGGCGAAAGCTTCCAGACCACGGCCAACATCGAGTCCGGCGTGGCGGAATCGCTCTTCATCGCGGGTATGTTCATCGGCGTGTGCGCGGATTATCAGGCGCTCTGCCGCCTCTATGGCTGGGAGGACGAGGCGTGTCAGGCCACCGCCCAGGGCGAAAAGATGCGCCAGTCGGTGCTGGCGCACGGCTGGGACGGCGAGTGGTTCCTGCGCGCCTATGATGCGCACGGCCGCAAGGTGGGAAGCCGGGAATGCGAGGAGGGCCAAATCTATATCGAGCCGCAGGGCTTTCTGGTCATGGCGGGCGTGGGCATCAAGGAGGGCTATGCCCAGCGCGCGCTGGATTCCGTGCGCGACCGTCTGCTCACGCCGCATGGCGTGGCCCTGCTCGCCCCGCCCTATACCCGGTATCATCCCGAGCTCGGCGAAATCAGCTCCTATCCTCCGGGATACAAGGAAAACGGCGGCATCTTCTGTCACAACAACCCATGGATCGTTCTGGCCGAGGTCATGCTGGGACACGGCGGACGGGCCTTCGATATTTACTGCCGCACCTGTCCGGCCTATCTGAGCGACCCCGCTTTGCACCGTACCGAGCCCTATGTCTATAGCCAGATGGTCGCAGGCCCCGCCGCCCCGCGCTTCGGCCAGGCCAAAAACAGCTGGCTGACGGGCACGGCGGCATGGACGTTCTATGCCATATCGCAGGGAATTCTGGGGATCAGGCCGGACTATGACGGCCTGCGCGTCGATCCCTGCCTGCCCGCGCAGCTGAGCGAGGTAACGGTGACCCGCCGCTTCCGGGGCAGCCTCTACCGCATCCACATTCGCAACCTCGCGGGCGATGAGAAGGGCCGCCTGACCCTGACCGTGGACGGAAAGCCCGTCGAAGGCAGCCTCATCCCCGCGGACACCGCGCCCGCGGAGCATGAGGTGGAGGCCGTGCTCGCCTGATCCCATGCGCCGGATGCGCGCAGCCCCCGCATTCGCGTGTACCCGGCGCAGCAGTCCATGGGGCCGGCGTTTCCCTTCGCTCC
>USFL01000343.1 GCA_900553905.1 uncultured Eubacteriales bacterium
TGCCGGCCAGCATATTCATCAGCGACGTCTTGCCGCTGCCGTTCTCGCCCAGCACGCTCAAAATTTCGCCGCGGCGCACGGTCAAGTCCACGTTCTCATTGGCGACCACCGAGCCGAAATGCTTGGTGATGCCGCGCATCTCGATCATTGCGTTGGATTGCAAGGTTTCTCCCTCCGGGTTGTTATGAATGGAATGAAAGAACGCCCCGCTGCCCTTGCGGGCAGCAGGGCGGAGCCGTTGCCGGCGCTTACTGCTCGACGACCGCGTTGATGCCGTCGATGATGATATCGAAGTAGGGAGCGCTGCGCACCTCGGACTCATGGAAGTAGCCGTCGGAAACCATCTCGTTGCCTTCCAGACCGTAGGCGGTGGTGTGGGTGGTCAGTTCCTCGCCGTTCACGGTGAAGGTGGAGCAGTCGAACACATGCAGGGTGCCGTCCTTGAGCGCGGCTTCCACCTCGGCCACCTTCTCGGCGGTGCCGGGGGCCACGGCGGCCTCGTTGAGCTCGGTGATGTGCACCGCGCCGTCGGAATAACCATGGCACCAGTCCTTGGGAATCTCGGTGCCGTCGATCACGCACTGGATGGCGTAGGTCACATAGGCGCCCCAGTTGCAGGCCGCGGAGGTCAGGGCCTGGGTGGGAGCGGTGGGGATCATGGAGATGTTGTAACCCACGATGGGCACGCCGGCAGCCTCACAGGCGGTGGCGGGGCCCACGGTGTCGGAATGCTGGGAAATGAGCACGCAGCCGTCAGCGATCAGGGCCTCGGCGGTCTCCTTCTCCAGCGCCATGTCGGACCAGCTGTTGGTGTAGCGAACCTCCATGGTGGCGGAGGGGCACACGCTGCGGGCGCCCAGGAAGAAGCTGGTGTAGCCGGAGATCACCTCAGCGAAGGGGAAGGCGCCCACATAGCCGATCTTGGCGGTCTCGGCGGTGATGCCGCCGTCCTCGATCATCTGGTTGAGCTTCATGCCGGCCACCACGCCGCTGACATAGCGGGCCTCATAGATGGCGGTGAAGTAGTTGTGGACATTGGTCAGCTCGCTGGCGCTGGCGGCGGTGCCGGTCGCGTGGCAGAACTGGATGTCGGGATATTCGGCAGCGGCCTGGAACACGTAGCTCTCCTGGCCAAAGCTGGTGGCAAAGATGATGTCGCAGCCGTTTTCGGCCAGGTCAACCGCGGCTTCGTAAGCGGCTTCGGTCTCGGGAATGTTGTACTTGATCATCACCTGGTCGTCGCTGATGCCCAGGGCTTCCTGCGCGGCCTTGAGGCCATTGATGTGGTTGGCGGAATAGCCTTCGTTTTCGTCACCGATGCAGATGTAGCCCACCTTGATTTCTTCCGCGGGGACCGCGGCGCTCGCTGCGGTTACACCCAGAACCAGGCACAGCGCCAGCAGCATGCTTACGAGCTTCTTCATTGCGTTCCATCCTCCTGTAATCGACATAAAAAACCAAAGGGACCTGCTTATCATACACCAGGTTTGGCGCTTTGTAAAGAAAAAAGGCGAACATTTTTTAATAAGTTTTTTTATGCGTTCGGGAATAAGGGCTCTCCTGTGCTTTTTATATGCTTTTCAAGTCCACCGTCGCGCAAGGCAAAAAAATTTACCGGCATGTATTGCATTTTTATTCTCTCTCTGCTATAATAACTAGGCTGGTTTGAGAGAGCGCTTCGCTCTGTCAACGAAGCATGTGGGCTCGTAGCTCAGCTGGATAGAGTGTTTGACTACGAATCAAAAGGTCGTGGGTTCGAATCCCGCCGGGCTCACCAGAGAAGCAGTTGCAAAGCTGCTTCTTTTTTTGCGTTTTGGGGCAGAAAACAGTGGTATTTGACCAATTGCATGACCAAATATAGCATTTTTCGGCATTACCTTCCGCTGCCCTTCAACTTCCTTGTTTTCCTCAAAAATGCCCTTGGGGACGATTTGCAACCCTTTGCAACGCAATTTTACGGCCTGCAAGTAGTCAAATGGTAGTCAAAAAGTAGTCTGTGCAAAGCTGCATGAAACCCTTATCCCACAAGGGCTTGACCGCCTTGCTCCTCGCCTGTTTCCTGCCCTTTGGTAGTCAGACGGCAGAGAAAACGGTTCAGCCGCAGCGCGTCCGCCTGTTCCTTTTCCGCGGTGAGCTTGGTATAGACATCCATCACGAGCTTCGTGTCCGCATGGCCCATCCAGACCTGAATGGTCTTGGGAGGAATGCCCGCGTTGTAGCAGGTGGTGCAGAAGGTCACGCGGAAATCATGGCAGCGAATGTCGATCTCCTGGAAGGGCGGCAGGGGCTTTCCCTCCGCCAGCAAGGCCTTGTGCGCCCGGGTACGCCCGTATTGGCATCTGGGATAGCCGTTGAGTTTGCGCTCCAGAAAAGTGATGTAGGACTGATATTTCCGGTCAAAGGCAGCCTGCGACATCATGCCGCCGTCCTCCTTGGTCAGCAGCAGCCCATGGCGTCCCCGCAAGGCCTCCGCCAGGGGATCGGCCATGGGGATGGTTCGCTTGGCATTGGCGGTTTTGCCTTCAGTGACCACGCCACGGTTGCCCTTGCAGAAGGACACCGCGCCGCGCACGGTGAGCGTTTTCTTCTGAAAGTCCACATCCCGGTCCACATCCAGATAGAGCACTTCGCCCCGGCGAAGCCCGGCATACAGCATCACCATGGCGGCCGGACCGAAATCATGCTCCGCATAGGTTGTCTCAATCAACTCCCGCTCCCACATTTCAAGGGCTCTGT
>USFL01000344.1 GCA_900553905.1 uncultured Eubacteriales bacterium
TCTGGGGCATGGGGCCTTCAAAGCTGTCCACCAGCAGCAGCACGCCGTCCACCATCTTCAGCACGCGCTCCACCTCGCCGCCGAAATCGGCGTGACCGGGAGTATCGACGATGTTGATCTTGGTGGATTTGTAATGCACGGCCGTGTTCTTGGCCAGAATGGTGATGCCGCGCTCACGTTCGATGTCGCCGGAGTCCATGACGCGGTCGGCCACCTGCTGGTTTTCACGGAAAACGCCGCCCTGCTTGAGCATTTCATCCACCAAAGTGGTCTTGCCGTGGTCAACGTGGGCGATGATAGCGATGTTGCGGATATCGTTGCGAATCATAAACAGCCTCTTTCCTTTGTTGCTGGGTAAAGTCGGGGCGCCTTCGGATGCTGTTATGCGGCCGCGGGAGGCACCCCCGCCAGCGGGGAAACCAGGTAGAAATCATGCATAGATGCTGCGCACGGCCGTTTCGGCCAGCTCCAATCCTTCGTTGTTTTCCATCGCCAGGCGGATGGACCAGTCGTTTTCAAAGAGCAACACCTCGCGCTCCTCGGAATCGAAGGCGCGGCCGCTGGTGGAGGTCAGCTTGAGCTTTTCCACGGGCACGGGGGACTTGGTCACCCAGCGCACGTAGCGGAAAGGCAGGCGGTCCATGAGCATGGTCACGCCATATTCGGTCTTGAGGCGGTGCTCCAGCACCTCGAACTGAAGCACGCCGACCACGCCCACCAGAAAGTCCTCCCGCCCCGTCTCGGTGCGGCGGAAGGTCTGGATGGCGCCCTCCTCGGCGAGTTGCAGGATGCCCTTCAAAAACTGCTTGCGCTTCATGCTGTCCTCGGGACGCACGCGGGCGAAGTGCTCGGGCGCAAACACCGGGATGGAGGAAAAATGCAGCTTGGGGCCGGCGGAGAGCGCGTCGCCCAGGTGGAAAAAGCCGGGGTCGAACAGGCCGATGATGTCGCCCGCATAGGCGTTTTCGACGGCCTCGCGCTCGTCGGCCATGAACTGCTGGGGCTGCTTGAGCTGGATGAGCTTGTCCGTGCCGGAATGATAGACGGTCATGCCCTTTTGGAACTCGCCGCTGACCACGCGCACAAAGGCCAGGCGGTCGCGGTGGGCGGGGTTCATGTTGGCCTGAATCTTGAAGATGAAGCCGGAGAAGTACGGCTCGGTGGGCGCAATCTCGCCGATGTCGGCGGTGCGGGACAGAGGCGGCGGCGTGATGGACAAAAACGCCTCCAGGAACGGCTCCACGCCGAAGTTGGTGACCGCCGAGCCGAAGAACAGCGGCGTGAGGCGGCCTTCCAGCACGGCCTGCTTGTCAAAGGGGTCGCCCGCCACGTCCAGAAGCTCGATCTCTTCGCGCAGGCGGCTGAGGTAATGCGCCTCCAGCGCGGAGGCAGTCTCGGGGCTGTCCAGCTTCACAGACCGCTGGTCGGCCATGCTCATGCCGTGGTTGCCGCCGGAATAGAGCAGAATGTTCCCGCTCTCGCGCTGATAGACGCCCTGAAAGTCGCCGTCCACGCCGATGGGCCAGTTCATGGGGCAGGAGCGAATGCCAAGCACCTGCTCCAGCTCCTCCATGAGCGCAAAGGGGTCCTTGCTGGCGCGGTCCATCTTGTTGACGAAGGTGAAGATGGGGATGTTGCGCAGGCGGCAGACCTTGAAGAGCTTGATGGTCTGTTCCTCTACGCCCTTGGCCGCGTCGATGAGCATGACCGCCGCGTCCGCCGCCACCAGCACGCGGTAGGTATCCTCGCTGAAATCCTGGTGGCCGGGGGTGTCCAGAATGTTGATGCGGTAGCCGTTGTATTCAAACTGCATGGCGCTGGAGGTTACGCTGATGCCGCGCTGCTTTTCGATCTCCATCCAGTCGCTGGTGGCGTGGCGCTCGGCCTTGCGGGCCTTGACGCTGCCGGCCTGGCGGATGGCGCCGCCATAGAGCAGCAGCTTTTCGGTCAACGTGGTCTTGCCGGCGTCCGGGTGGCTGATGATGGCGAACGTGCGCCGTTTGTGAATCTGTTCCAGCGCCTCCGCGCTCAGGGTGGCTTCGCTCATGCGGGTCAAAATCCTCTCTTCCCAGCGATAATACATAGTACAACATCCTATTGTACTATGGATGGAAAAGCACTGTCAAGAGGCGACGAAAACGGGCTTTGGCTTTCGGAGTGAGATAAGTTGTCTTATCGGGGAAAAGAAAAGCCCCGCATCGCGTCCAGCGCGATGCGGGGGAAATACCGGCGGCATGTGCCGCATTACCGGCTGCCCTTGTCGTAGGGGATACCCTCGGCCTTGGGAGCGCGGCTGCTCTTGGAGGTGAAGGCCAGCACGATCAAAGTGATGAGGTAGGGCAGCAGGCGGTAGAAGTTGGTGTTGATGCCCAGATCCTTGAGGAAATAGATCTGCTCGCCTGCGCCATTGAGCACGTAGAGGCTGCCGTAGCTGGCGGCGATGCACTTGAACAGGCCGAAGAGAAGCGCCGCGCCCGCCACGCTCAAGGGCTTCCAGTTGCCGAAGATCATGACGGCCAGCGCCAGGAAGCCAAAGCCCGCCACGTCGCCGTTGGAGGTGCAGTTGGTGGTGGTCAGCGCGTAGACGAAGCCGCCCATGCCCGCCAGCGCGCCGGAGATGGTCACGCCCGCATAGCGCATCTTAAACACATTGATACCCAGGCTGTCGGCCGCCTGCGGATTTTCGCCGCAGGAACGGAGCCTTAAGCCGAAGCGCGTGCAGTAGA
>USFL01000345.1 GCA_900553905.1 uncultured Eubacteriales bacterium
GCCGTCCACGGCGGCTTCCAGCTCCTCGATGGTCTTGCCGGTCACGTAGTCCTGAATGGCGTCATAGTTCACGTCCAGCGCCACGGTGGAGCCGGCGGCGGCCATGTTCGCGCTGTACATTTCGGCGTTTTCGCGCTTGGAGGCCAGCACCTTGCCCTCGGGATAGCTCTGGCCGAAGTCGGCGTCGCTGTTGGGCACGCCCACGGCCTCGCCCGCGGTCATGAACTGGAACTCGTCGATGTAGGCGTCGGCGATCACGCCGTCCTGCATGGCCACGGTCAGCACGGCGAAGCACTTGGTGCCGTGCGCGGCGTAGAGGGCCTGTCCGATGGTCACTTCACCCTCGGCCACAGCGGGAAGGATCAGGCACAGCGCCATCAGCGCGGCCAGAACGGCGGTCAGCAGTTTCTTCATGGTTGATGCTCTCCTTTGCAGATGGTTTTTTTATGTTTCACCGCCCAAGAAGGGCGGCAAAGCGCGTCATTCCACATGCCAGGCGTGGCGGTTGAGCGCGTCCCAGATGGCGGAGATCACCTTGGGCGCGCGCAGGGTAGCGCCGCTGAAGCCGTCCACGTCCGGCGCGATGTCGCCGGGCTGGTAGAGGTCGTTGACGGCGTCCACGGGCTGCCCCTCCAGATGCGCAAGCAGCGCCTCGAACTGTCCGGCCACCCGCTTTGCGTCCTCCGGGGCGTCGGGGCTGAGATAGTCCACGCCGTGATAGCTCAGCGCGCGGTAGCGCACGTCGGAAAAGACGTTGTTTTCCAGCGTGAACTCCACCGCCACTTCCTCCTCGCCGTCCTCCATGTAGGAGCCGCGGTACACCCCGTCGGCGAATTCGCCGGCTGCGGGCAGCTTGGCGGTGCTCAGCAACTTGAACGGGCGGCGGTTGAGGCCGTCCCACAGGGCCGAGATCAGCTTGGAGGACTGCATCGTGGCGGTGGTGACCGCGTCGATGTCCTCCACGATGCCGTAGGGGGCGTAGAGGTCGTCGATGGCGTCCACGCCCTTGCCCACCAGGTAGGCGGCCAGCTCGCGGTACTGGCGCAGCGCGGCCTTCTGGGCGTCGCTGGCGTCGTCGCTCATGTAGTCGCCGTCCTTGTACTTCACCCCGCGGTACACCACGGACTGAAACACGCCGTCCTGCAGCTCGAACTGGATGGCAATCTGCTCAATGCCGCCGTCGTAGTAAAAGCCGCGGTAGATCCCGTCGGCATAGGACGCCTCCTGCGCCGCCGCGCCGCCCGTAAGGGCCAGCCAAAGCGCCAGAAAAGCCGCCGTGCACATCCGTTTCATCGTCTGCTTCCTCCCGGTTGCAAAAATAAGCATACATGCCGATTGTGGCAAAAGTATGGCTTTTTGAAATTTTCGTCGAAAATTTGACAATCTCCTTTCAACCTTCTACAATGTCCCTGATAAACTGCGGGGAGGGACGCAAGTGAACCCCATTTTGATCGTGGATGACAACGAGCAGATCGTGGAGATCCTCTCGCGCTATATCGCCGCGGAGGGCTGGCCGCTTTTGTGCGCGCGCTCGGGCGAGGAGGCGCTGTCCCTCTTTGACGCGGCGGACCCGTCCGTGATCCTTTTGGACATCCTGCTGCCGGGCATCGACGGGCTGGAGGTGTGCCGGCGCATCCGGCGGGTATCGGGCGTGCCGATTCTGATGATCACCGCCCGCGACGAGGACGCCGACCGCATACTGGGCCTGGACATCGGCGCGGACGACTACATCGTCAAGCCCTTTTCCCCCGGCGAGGTGATGGCGCGCATCCGGGCGGTGCTGCGGCGCATGCCCGCGCCCACGGGCCAGGAGACGCTGGTGGTGGGGAGCCTTTCGATCCACCTGCCGTCGCTGAGCGTGACGCTGGACGGGCGCAGGCTGGACCTGACCCGCCGCGAAACCGAGCTGCTCTACACCCTGGCCTCCGCGCCGGGCCGGGTGTTCACGCGCGACAACCTGCTCACGCTGGTGTGGGGCGTGGAGCACGCGGGCAACTACCGCGCGGTGGATTCGCACATCAAGCGCCTTAGGCAGAAGCTGGACGCCTACCCGCACGACTTCTTCTCCATCGCCACCGTCTGGGGCACGGGCTACAAGTTTGAAAGGCGGCTGCCATGAAGCGCTCGCTCACCATGCGGCTGATGCTGCTGTTTTCGCTGCTGCTGGCGGCCTTTACCGTCCTCACCGCGGTGATCTACAACGCGCTGATGGTGCGCCAGTCCATCACGCATCACAGCCAGGCCATGCAGCGCGACGCCTTCGCCATCGCCCAGAACCTCTCGGAGCTGGTGGCGCCCTCCGCCTATGACGCCTCGCTGGACGAAACCCGCTTCATCGTCAGCGAGGAAAACCTGTCCCCCTACCTCGCCCTGACCGAGCAGCTCACCCGCTGCAACGTCTACCTGGTGGATTCGCACCACAACGTGACCGGCTACTTTGACGGCGTGGTGCAGGTACTGGAGCACCCCCTGCTGGCGGGCTATCTGGAGCAGAGCATCGCCCTGGGCTTCATGGGCAAAACGCCCATCATCCATGCCGAGATGGACGGCGAAACCCGCCTGTGCGCCTCCATGCCCGTGATGGACGCGCAAAGCCGCGTGCTGGGCGTGGTGCTTCTGGACGCCACGCTGCGCGAGCTGGGCTTTCAGCAGGTGCCCAGCGCGGCCATCCTCATCTCCAGCGGGCTGATCGCCTTCGTGCTTTCGGCGGTGCTGGCGCTGGT
>USFL01000346.1 GCA_900553905.1 uncultured Eubacteriales bacterium
TGGTGGTGGGCGGCACCGGCTCGCAGAGCGAAAGCATGATTCAGCCAAAGCAGCTTCCCGACCGCTATGAAAGCGGCACCGCCAACCTGCCGGGCATCGCGGGGCTGCTGGCGGGGGCGCGCTTCGCGCTTTCCCACCGCGAGGAAATCGAGCAGTACGAGGATTCGCTGGCGCGTGACCTGCGCACGCGCCTGGCAGCCCTGCGCGGCGTGCGCGTGCTGGGGCACCCCGCCGCACCCAAGGTGGGGGTGGTCAGCTTTGTGCCCACCGCCATGGACGCGGGTGAGTTGTGCGACGCGCTGGCTCAGGACGGTTTTGCGCTGCGCGCCGGCCTGCACTGCGCGCCCTCCGTGCACCAGTGGCTGGGCACGCTGCACACGGGCGCATGCCGGGCCAGTGTCGGTATCTACAACACCGAAACGGATGTGGAGGCGTTGGCGGCCGCCGTCGGACGGCTTCTGGGGCCCGACCGCGCTTGACACATTCCAAATGCCGTGCTATGCTGTGTAAGGTATATTGGGTTTTTTTCGGGGAATGTCTCCGTCCCTGACAGACCCCGCACTGATGGAGGCGTCTATGCAGCGCAAACGCTTTTATGCCACACAGCTGATGAAGCTATGCTTCCAGGCGCTTTTATATGCTTCGCTGTTTGCATCCTTTTTCGGCATGCTTTCCATTACCAACGAGGCTATTCTGAACATCACCCGTACCGCCGGCACCACCATCGCCACCTTCGTGCTGACCATGCTGCTGCTCACCGTGGTGTACGGCGGTTATGACATCGGCGTCAAAAAAATGAGGTCTGTCTTTGCCAGCATATCGCTGGCCACGTTTTTTACCGACCTGATCACTTACGTGATGCTACAGATCATGAATACCAACCCCAACAACCCGGAGGCCAATCCCAGCTTCACCTTCTGGGGCGAGGATCTGGCCCTGCTGTTTGGGGCTTTCATTTTGCAGGTGCTCATGATCTATCTGTTTGTGGCGCTGGGCTACCGGTACTATTTCCGCATCAACCCGCCTCTGGACTGCTGCATCGTGGCCTCCTCGCAGGAATTGGCCGAGCACGTAGCGGCCAAAATGGACACGTTCCGCCAGCGCTACCGCCTCACCGACGTGGTCCACTATGAATGTCCCGACGTGAAGCAGACCATTCAGGACCACGACGTGGTGTTCCTCGCAGGCATCCCGGATACGGAGGAAGCGCTGCTGGAGGCCTATTGCTACAAGCACAACAAAACCATCTATCTGCTGGCCGAGCTGGAGGACGTGGTCATCTCCACCGCCCAGCAGAACATTCTGGACGATGCGCCCTTTCTCTTTATCCACCGCATGGAGCCCACCCTGACGCAGATGTTCCTCAAGCGCACGTGCGACATCGTCATCAGCGTGGCAGGGCTGTTGCTGACCAGCCCCGTGATGCTCGCCACCGCCATCGTGCTCAAAGCCAGCGGCAACGGGTCGGTGCTGTTCAGGCAGGACCGCGCCACCATCAACGGCCGCATCTTTCAGATCATCAAATTCCGCACCATGTACCCGGAGAACCGTGAGGAGGAAAACTGCCTCTCCGCCCGCAAGGACGATGCGCGCGTCACCCCGGTGGGTCGCTTCCTGCGCAAGTATCGCATCGATGAGCTGCCCCAGCTGTGGAACGTGCTGCGCGGCGATATGAGCATTGTGGGGCCCCGTCCGGAGATGCTGGAAAACGTAGACCGCTATACCCGCGAGGTGCCCGAATTTGCCTACCGCCAGCAGATGAAGGCGGGCCTGACCGGCCTTGCGCAGATCGAGGGCAAGTACAATACCAGCCCCAAGGACAAGGCCATTCTGGACCTTCTCTACATCGAAAACTTTTCCCTTCCCTACGACTTCAAGCTGATGCTGCGCACGCTGACGGTATTTTTCCGGCGCGACAGCACCGAGGGCTTTGAGGACAAGCCCGTGGACTGCCCGCAGATGCGCGTGGAGCCCCGGCCGGTTTCCTCCGTCCTGCCGCCGTCTGGCAGCCGCGGAAAGAAAAAGCCCTCCTCCACAGGCAAGGGCAAGCAGCCTTTGCGCACCGCTTTATAGGCCAGCTTCTCCCCGCCGCAAGACGGGTCGAGCATAAACAGATACGGGAGAAAGGATTGATCAGCATGGATAAAACCCTCGTGATCATGGCCGCCGGCATGGGCTCGCGCTACGGCGGAAACAAGCAGATTGACGGCATGGGCCCCCACAACGAGGTGCTGATGCTCTACTCCATCTACGACGCCGTGAAGGCCGGCTTCAACAAGGTCGTGTTCATCATCAAGCACGATTTTGAGGAGCGCTTCCGCGAGCTGGTGGGGGACGTGGTCAAGGACAGCGTGAAGGTGGAATACGCTTTCCAGGAGCTGGGCGACCTGCCTGCGGGCTGCTCCATCCCTGCCGAGCGCACCAAACCCCTGGGCACGGTGCAGGCCATCCTGTCGGCAAAAGACCTCATCCATGAGCCCTTCGCCGTCATCAACGCGGACGATTACTACGGCACCAGCGCCTTCAAGACCATGGTGGATCATCTGGAAAAGCTCTCGCCCGAAAAGCACGCCTGCATGGTCGGCTATTACCTGAAAAACACCGTCAGCGAGCACGGCCACGTGACCCGCGGCGTGTGCGGCGTGGATGAAAACGGACACCTGACCTCCGTGACCGAAACCTACAAGATTCAGCCCTTCCCCGACGGCACCATCCGCGATA
>USFL01000347.1 GCA_900553905.1 uncultured Eubacteriales bacterium
GGGGCATGACCCCCGACCAGCTGCGCGACGTGCGCGCCCGCATGCGCGGCGAGCTCCCGCCCGCCTACGCGCCCTACGCCAACGCGGGCACGGGCTTTGGCCTGAACAATGTGGACCGGCGCATCCGCCTGTATTACGATCAGGAGGAGGGGCTCAGCATCGAAAGCGGGCCGGAGGGCACCCGCGTGAGCTTCCGCGTGCCCCGCAAGACAAGAGAGGAGATCGTGGATGGTTAAGGTTTTTCTGGTGGACGATGAAATCGTGATCCGCGAGGGCATCCGCAATTCCTTCCCCTGGGAGGAAAGCGGCTACACGCTGGTCGGGGAAGCCCCGGACGGCGAAATCGCCCTGCCCATGATCCGCGACGCCAACCCGGACATCCTCATCACCGACATCCGCATGCCCTTCATGGACGGCATGCAGCTGTGCCGCGAGGTCAAGCGCCAGATGCCGTGGATCGGCGTGGTGATCCTGTCGGGATACGACGATTTCACCTACGCGCGCCAGGCCATCTCCCTGGGCGTGAAGGAATACCTGCTCAAGCCCGTCACCGCCCAGGAGCTCAAGGACGTGCTCGACCGCATCTCCGCCCGCCTGGCCGAGGAGCGCCGCGCCCGCGAGGACATGGCCCTCATGCGCCGCCGCCTGCGCTCGGGCAGCCAGTTTGTGAAGGAAAAGCTGCTCTCCTCCCTCTTTACCGACGAGCCCATGGAGGACGGCGACGCCGACGCCATGATCGAGCAGATGCGAACGCTGGGCATCAACCTGGCCGCCAAGTGCTACGCGGTGATCGACATGGCGTTTTCCTGCGCGGACGGGTCCCGCTCGGTGCCGCGCGCCGCGCTCTACGCCCTGGCCGAGGGCAGCGGCGGCATCGTGCAGGTGTGCGCCGCCAAGCAGGGCGCCCGCGCGCTGGTGCTGGGCGACAGCGAGGACGATACCGAGGAGCGCGCCTATTCCTTCGCCAGCTCCGCCCTCAACGAGCTGGAGCGCTCCGGCTGCACGGGGATTCTGCTGGCCATCGGCGAGATCGTCAGCCGCTTTGTGGACATCCGCCTCTCCATGCGCTCGGCCCGCCACACGCGCCACCTGATGGCCGCGCGGCCGGGCGCGGGCATGCGCATCATGGGCGTGCGCGAGGCCGCCGACACCCCCGACGCCCTGAAAGACCTGGACCTGCGCCCCCTGCATGAGCGGCTGCAATACGCCGCCGCCGACGAGCTGGACCAGGTCTTTGGGGAATATGTGGCCTCTTTGGGCGCGGCGGACCTGCACAGCGCCGTGGCCGCCGACTACCTACACGTGGAGGCGCTGATGACCGCCAGCCGCATCATTCGCGAGGCGGGCGGGGACCCCGCCCAGGAGCTCAAGCGCGAATGGTTCGACGGCGCGGGCGAGGACGCCGCCTACGAAATGCTGCGCACCGCCCTGTGCTACCGCGACCAGCACGGCCCCAGGGGCGGCTCCTCCGTGGCCAAGGCCCGCGCCTACCTGTCCCAGCACTTCGCCGAGCCAAACCTCATGCTCCAAGACGTCGCCCGCGCGGCCTGCATGTCCAACAGCCGCCTGTCCACCGTGTTCGCCCAGGAGACGGGATACACCTTCACCGAGTACCTCACGGCCCTGCGCATCGGCAAGGCCAAGGAGCTTCTGCGCCTGGGCGGCATGCGATCCTCCCAGGTGGCCTTTGCCGTAGGGTACAACGACCCCCATTATTTCAGCTATCTGTTCAAAAAAACCGTGGGCATGACCCCCAGCGAGTACCGCAGGGAAAATGAAAACCAACCGGAGTGAAATGATATTCAACTTTTTGGAAGCCTGGGCATAGAGAAAAAGAACGATTTCCAACCAATTTGGAAATTCGCTTTATTCTCATCCTGTGCAAAATGGTGTAATTTTATCCACAGAGGCGAGAGCCCAATCGAATAAATGGAGGTTATATCATGAAGAAGCTTCTTGCGATCTCCCTTGCTCTGATCCTTGCGCTGGGCATGGTTTCCATCGCCGCCGCCGAGGACGTCATCACCATCGGTTTCGCCCAGGTCGGCCACGAGAGCGACTGGCGCGCCGCCAACACCCTCGACTACCAGAACACCTTCACCGCCGAGAACGGCTACGAGCTGCTCTTCGTGGACGCCGACAACGACCACACCGCCCAGATGGAAGCCGTCCGCAACTTCATCCAGCAGGAAGTGGACTACATCGTGATCTGCCCCGTGCAGGAAGCCGGCTGGGACGTGGTGCTGCAGGAGGCCCAGGATGCGGGCATCCCCGTCATCATCGCTGACCGCACCGTGAGCGCCGATCCTTCCCTGTACTCCTGCTTCATCGGCACCGACAGCAAGGCCGAGGGCGTGCTGGCCGGCCAGTGGCTGGCTGAGACCCTCGACGGCGCCGAGGCCAACATCCTGGTGATCGAAGGCTCCGTGGGCGCCTCCGCCGCCATCGGCCGCACCGAGGGCTTCAACCAGGTTGCCGCCGAGCATCCCGAATGGAAGATCCTTGACAGCCAGTCCGGCGACTTCACCCAGGCCGGCGGCCAGCAGGTCATGGAGAGCTACCTCAAGTCCTACCCCGACCAGTTCAACGTGGTCGTGTGCCAGAACGATAACGAAGCCTACGGCGCCATCGACGCCATGAAGGCTGCCGGCGTCACCTACGGCGTGGGCGGCGACGTGATCCTGATCTCCTTCGACGCCACCAAGCAGGGCCTGACCCT
>USFL01000348.1 GCA_900553905.1 uncultured Eubacteriales bacterium
CCCGCCCGGCAAAGCCGGGCGATACGATTTCATTTTGGAGGACCTGCGGGCCCTCCTAACCTCCCCTAATGGGTTTTTTGACAATCTGAGCCGCGCCGGATTATTCCCCGGCGCGGCTCCGTTTTCGTCATCGCGTCTTGCCCTCCGCCTCGTCGCCCGGACGCTCCAGGCGGCAGGCGCGCTCCGGCGTGAGGACCGAAACCGGCCCTCCGGCCAGCAGACGCACGCGATAGCGTCCATCCGCCATTTCAAAGCGCAGGCGGCTGCCCCGATACTGGAATGAAAATCGGAGTCCCGTCCAGCCCTCCGGCAGGAAGGGATCCACTTTCACGCCGTCCGCGCACAGCCTAAGGCCTGCAAAGCCGTTGACCACGGCCATGTAGCAGCCGCCCATGTTAGCGGTGTGGATACCGTCCTTGCTGTTGCCGTGGGTGTTGAGCAGATCGGTCTTCACGCTGTCGCCGAAATAGGCGCGCGCCTCCCGGCGCAGGCCCAGCCGGCACGCCTCGATGCAGAAGATGCAGTTGGACAGGGAAGAATCGTGCGTGGTGATCTTCTCGTAATACCGGAAAGACCGCTCGCGCACGTCCTTGGCCGCCAGCTCCTCAAAGAGCACATGCGCCAGCACCGTGTCCGCCTGCTTGCATACCTGATAGCGGTACAGCTGCAGGGGATGGTAGTTGAGCAGCAGCGGGAACTTGTCCCGAGGCGTAGCCGCGATGTCCCATACGGGCTTTTGCAGAAAGCTGTCGTCCTGCGGGTTGATGCCGAGCGTTTCGTCGTAGGGCAGGTACATGGCCTCGGCGGCGCATGCGAAGCCATCCAGCTCCTCCCGCGTGACGCCCAGGCGGGCGGCCCATTCGCCGTAGACGCCCCATTCCTCCAGCAGCTGCGCCGCACGCACGGCCTGCTCCAGGTTGTTCTTGGCGCAGGCGTTGGTATAGTAGTTGTTGTTGACCAGGCAGGTGTACTCGTCGGGGCCGGTGACGCAGTTGATCAGGAAGCGCCCCTGCGCCATGTGCCCCACGTCCATCCACAGGCGCGCCGTTTCCAGCAGCATCTCCGCGCCCTCCGCGATCAGGTACTCCCGGTCGCCGGTGGCGTTATAGTAGGCGCTCACCGCATAGGCGATATCGCCCACGATATGATACTGGGCTGTGCCCGCCAGGAAATAGCCGCTGCACTCGCGCCCGTCGATGGTACGCCAGGGATACAGCGCGCCCTTCAGGTGCCCCAGCAGCCGCGCGTTTTCTCGTGCCGCCTCCAGCGTGCGGTAGCGGTAGCCCAGCAGCTTTCTGGCCAGCTGCGGCATGGTGAGGGTGAAAAAGGGCATCATGTACATTTCCGTATCCCAGAAGTAGTGCCCCTCGTACCCCTCGCCTGACAGGCCCTTGGCCGCGATGCTGCACAGCCCGTCGCGCCCGGCGGACTGAAAGAGCTGATAGAGATTGAACTGCATGGAGAGATTGGCGTCGCTGTCGCCCAGGATGGTGGTGTCGGCGCTCTCCCAGAACGCCGCGAGCGTCTCCTGTTGGGCGCGGTAGAGAGCCTCCGCCCGGCCAAAAACCCCGGCCATGGCCTGCCGTGCAGCCGTCAGCGTATCGCCGTGCCTCCGCTCGTCCGAAAACACGCAGTACTTTTTCAGCCGCAGGGGCTGACCCTGCTCGAGCGCCACGCTGGCGCGAAATGCGGCCGCATGCGCAGCGCTGTCGTAGACCGTGCGCGCATCCTGCGGGGGAGGCTCCATCGCATGCCGCACTCCCGTGGTCAACGAAAGCCCGCTCACGCGGGTGCGCACGCTCAAATAGCTCGTCCCGTCCTCCACAAGGCTGCCGGCGGGCACGAGATGGCACTCGCTCTCTCCCGCCAGGCGCGGGTCGTTGGGGTTGGCGTAGTTCTTCACCAGCGCCAGATGGGTGCTTTCCACCTCCACCTCGCCCGCATAGTTGAGGGGCGTCACCTCGCAGTCGATGAGGAACAGCGAAGGCTCGGCAAAGCTGGCCATGCGGCGGAAAAGCAGCTTCGTCTCCCGTCCCTGCGGCGAGCGCCAGGTGACGTGCCGCTCAGTCACGCCCCGGTCCATGTCCAGCAGGCGCTCGCAGCGGAGCAGCTCGCCCGTCCACTGCGAGAACGGCTCTCCCGCCAGGCACAGGCGCACACCCTGCACGTCCGCGGCGTTGATCATGCTTTCCTTTTCCTCGCGCACATGGGTCAGCCTTTCGGCCTGCTTCATGGGCACTGTTTCATAAAAGCCGTTCACATAGGCGCCGCGCATGGTCTCCATGCCCCGGGGCGCCCCTTCCTCCAGCGTTCCGCGCACGCCCAGATAGCCGTTGGCATTGTGGAACACCGTCTCCTGCAGGGCGAGCTGATCGTGCGTGGGTTGCGCAGACCGCACTGAATAGACCCTTTGCATGTCCACCCCTCCTTAGCCCTTGACCGCGCCGGCCATGATGCCCTTGATGATGTGCTTCTGCGCGCTGAAATAGAAGATAATCACCGGGATGATGGTCATGGTCAGCGCGGCCATGGCCATGTTCCATTCGATGGTATAGGTGCCGAAAAACAGCGAGGTCATGACAGGGATGGTCTTGTTGGCGTTGCTGGTCAGGGTGAGCGAGGGCAGGAGGTAGTCGTTCCAGATCCAGATTACATCCAGGATGATCACCGTCACCGTGGTGGGTTTGAGGATGGGGAAGACGATCC
>USFL01000349.1 GCA_900553905.1 uncultured Eubacteriales bacterium
ATACGTTGGTCGTTTCGCTTCAACAGCGGCAGATCGAAAAGTACGGCGAGCTTCCCGCCTTTGCAAAGCAAATTCTGGAGCATCAGCATGTGCTGCCCACCGATCAGATGATCGGAGCGGAGGCCGCGATGGAAATTGCGTGGAACCATCTCGAGCCATCCGCCGAGCAAAAGGCATACGTTACTTTGTATCAGGATTCGGAGGACAGAATTGTTTACGAAGTCGGCTTTGATTTATCCAGTACAGAATCCAATCGGGTCCTCATCGATGCATTCAGCGCAGAGGTGTACGCCGAATCGCGTTTGTCAGACGGGAAAGAAGCGCATCAGCGTGCCCAAAAGGCCGGCGCAGACGCGCAAAGGCCCGGCCGTTGAGGGGCCGGACCTTTGCCGGTGGGATGGATAGCGAAGATCAGCTCTTATGGAACAGCAGGCGCTCGTAGCGCTCCTGGTCCGCGTCGCGGACCATGACCTCCAGCTCCTCGTCGCCCATGACCGTGTTGCGGCCCTCGGCGTAGAGGGCGTCCACCTGCTCCTTGACGGCCGTCACCAGCGGGTCCTGCTTGCCCACGGCGTTTTCGCCCTTGAGGCGAAAGTAGCTGTTGAGCCAGTGCGCGATGCCGGCCAGACCGCTGTGGCTGTCCACGGCCACGGAGGCGGGGCGGTTCAAAATGGCGGCGGTGTCGAAGATGTTGTAGATTTCCTCGTCCTTGAGCATGCCGTCGGCATGGATACCGGCGCGCGTGACGTTGAAGTGGCGGCCCACGAAGGGCTGGCGCGGGCTGATCTCCAGCCCGATCTCGCGCTCCATGTACTCGGCGATCTCGCTCACGGCGGTCAGGTCCATGCCGTCGGTGGTGCCGCGCAGGGCCTGATACTCGATGGCCATGGCCTCCAGCGGGCAGTTGCCCGTGCGCTCGCCGATGCCCAGCAGCGAGCAGTTGACGCTGGCGCAGCCGTAGAGCCACGCGGTGCCGGCGTTGGAGACGACCTTGTAAAAGTCGTTGTGGCCGTGCCACTCCAGCTGCTCGGAGGGGATGCGGGCGTAGTGGTTGAGGCCGTAGATGATGCCGGGCACGCTGCGGGGCAGCGCCGCGCCGGGATACGTCACGCCATAGCCCATGGTGTCGCAGGCGCGCACCTTGATGGGCAGGCCGCTTTCCTCGGACAGGAGCATGAGCTGCTCGGCGAAGGGCAGCACGAAGCCGTAGAAATCGGCGCGGGTGATGTCCTCAAAGTGGCAGCGGGGCACGATGCCCTGCGCCAGCGCCGCCTTGACGATGCCCAGGTATTTGTCCATGGCCTGCGCGCGGGTGAGGTGCATCTTTTTGAAGATGTGGTAGTCGCTACAGGAGACGAGGATGCCCGTCTCGCGCACGCCCGCGGCCTTGACGAGCTGGAAGTCCTTTTCGTTGGCGCGAATCCAGGTGGTGATCTCCGGGTATTTCAGCCCCAGCGCCTGGCAGCGCTCCAGCGCCTCGCGGTCGCGGTCGGTGTAGAGGAAGAACTCGCTCTGGCGGATCAGGCCCTTGGGGCCGCCCAGGCGGCTCTCCAGCTTGAAAAGGTGCTCGATCTGCTCGGGCTTGAAGGGGCTGACGCTCTGCTGGCCGTCGCGGAAGGTGGTGTCGGTCATCCAGATCTCCGCGGGCATGTTGATGGGCACCAGGCGGTTGTTGAAGGCGATCTTCGGGATGGATTCGTAGTCGAAGATCTCGCGGTAGAGGTTGGGGTCCGGGACGTCCTGGAGCTCATACTGGTATTTGGCCTGCATGAGCTGATGGGTTCTTTCGCTGTATTCCAGCATTTACTCCAGCTCCTTTACAAAGGCGGCGATGCGCTTGAGTCCCTCCTCGATGTTCTCCATGGACGTGGCGTAGCTGATGCGGCAGAAGCCCTCGTCCAGGAAGGCCGCGCCGGGCACCACCGCCACGTGTGCGTGCTCCAGCAGCGCCTCGGCGATGGCCGTGCTCCCGGTCAGCTCCGTGCCGTGGCAGCGCTTGCCGGTGATGCCGCGGATGTTCATCATCACGTAGAACGCGCCGTGGGGCTTGCGGCAGCTCAGGCCGGGGATGGCGTTGATCAGCTCCACCAGCCGGTCGCGCCGCTGCTCGAAGGCACGGCGCATCTCCTCCACGCAGTCCTGCGGCATGGTGAGGGCCACGGCCGCGGCGTGCTGCGCCGCGGTATTGGGCGCGGAGGTCGCCTGGCTCTGGTAGTTGACCATGCCCTTGATCACGTCGCGGGGGCCGCAGGCGTAGCCGATGCGGAAGCCCGTCATCGCGTAGGACTTGCTCACGCCGTTGATCAGAATGGTGCGGGCCTTGACCTCGGGGCCGAAGGTGGCGATGGAGTAGTGCTTCTCGCCGCTGTAGACCAGCTTTTCATAGATCTCATCGGCGACGATGTAAAAATCATGCTTCACGGCCAGATCCGCCAGCTGCTGAAGCTGCTCGCGCGACCACATGCAGCCGTTGGGATTGGAGGGCGTGTTGAGGATAAAGGCCTTGGTGCGCGGGGTGATGAGCTTTTCGAAATCCTCCATGGAGGGCAAAAAGCCCTGGCTCTCCGGGCAGTCCAGAAACACGGGCACGCCCCCGGCCATGCGCACCATCTCCGGGTAGCTGACCCAGCAGGGCTTGTCGACGATCACTTCGTCGCCGGGGTCCAGGATGGCCTGAAAGGTGTTATAAAGCG
>USFL01000350.1 GCA_900553905.1 uncultured Eubacteriales bacterium
CACCAGCAAAACCCCGCCACCGGCTATGACATCCACAACCAGCCCGCGCCCCAGCTCAATCTGGAAAAGCTGGTGGAAAGCTGCGGCGTGACCGACGTGCGCGTGGTGGACCCCTTCAACCTCAAGGCCACCGAGCAGGCCATCCGCGAGGCTACCGACAACGAGCAGGTGAGCGTGGTCATCGCGCGCCGCCCCTGCGCGCTGCTGGATAAAACGGCGCGGCCGTCCTTCGTGATCGACGGGTGCCGGGGCTGCGGCGCGTGCATGAAGCTGAGCTGCCCGGCCATCGAGCGGCATGGAAAGCTCGTGGAAATCAACCCCGCGCTGTGCATCGGCTGCGGCATGTGCGCGCAGGTATGTCCCTTTAAGGCCATCAAGAGCGGCAGGGAGGCGAGGGTATGAGCAAGGCGGCATTTGATCTGGTCATCGTGGGCGTAGGCGGACAGGGCACGCTGCTGGCCAGCAAGATTCTGGGACGTTTGGCCCTGAGCGAAAACTGCGGCGTTAAGGTCAGCGAGGTGCATGGCATGAGCCAGCGCGGCGGCAGCGTCATCACGCATGTGCGCGTGGGCGACAGCGTGCATTCGCCCATGGTGGCGCTGGGCGGCGCGGACTATCTGATCAGCTTTGAGGCGCTGGAGGCCGCCCGCGCGGCGTGCTATCTCAAGCCCGGCGGAACGGCCATCGTCAACACCCAGCATATTTTGCCCATGCCGGTCATCACCGGCGCGGCGGCCTACCCGGAGGATCCGCTGGCCGCGCTGGCATCCTACCGCGTGGAGAGCGCGGACGCGCTGGGCATCGCGGTGGAATGCGGCAGCCAGAAGGCGCTGAATCTGGTGCTGCTGGGGATGTTCAGCCGGCACCTGCCCTTTGAGGAAGCGGCCTGGCGGGACGCCATCGCCGCCTGCGTGCCTCAAAAAACCCTGGAAGTCAATCTGGCGGCCTTCGCGCGCGGCCGCGCCCTGATGGGCTGATATACATCCGCTGTGTAAGGAGAGAGGACCCATGGAGCAAGTCTACTGGAACCCCACCATGGAAACCATGCCGCGCGAGCAGCTTCGCGCCCTGCAAAACGAGCGCCTGCGCGACGTGGTACGCCGCGTATACGAGCACGTGCCCTTCTACCGCAACAAGATGCAGCAGCTGGGCATCACGCCCAACGACATTCACGGTGTGGAGGATCTGCACCTGCTGCCCTTCACCGAAAAGCAGGACCTGCGCAACAACTACCCCTTCGGCCTCTTTGCCGTGCCCCAGAGCGAGATCGTGCGCATCCATGCCTCCAGCGGCACCACCGGCAAGCCGAGCGTGGCCGGCTACACCAGCGGCGATGTGGACCGCTGGGCCGAGCTCATGGCCCGCGCCATGTACTGCGCCAACGTCGGCAAGAGCGACATCGTGCAGGTGGCCTACGGCTACGGCCTGTTCACCGGCGGCCTGGGCGCGCACTACGGCGCCGAGCGCGTGGGCGCGAGCGTCATTCCCATGAGCGGCGGCAACACGGTTCGCCAGCTCATGCTGATGGAGGACTTCGGCTCCACGGCCCTTTGCTGCACGCCTTCCTATGCGCTCAACCTGGCCGACGCCATGGAGCGCGAGGGCATCACCCTGGACCGCATCCGCCTCAAGAGCGGCATCTTCGGCGCCGAGCCCTGGACCGAGGACATGCGCCGCCGCATCGAGGAGAAGATGGGCATCGACGCGCTCAACGTCTACGGCCTCAGTGAGGTCATGGGCCCGGGCGTTGCCATGGAGTGCATGGCCAAAAACGGCATGCACATCTGGGAGGATCATTTCCTGCCCGAGGTCATCGGCCCTGACGGCGAGAGCCTGCCCTACGGCGAGCAGGGCGACCTCACCTTCACCACGCTCACCAAGCACGGCATGCCCCTCATCCGCTACCGCACCCATGACCTGTGCACCCTCACCGACGAGCCCTGCCCCTGCGGCCGCACCCATGTGCGCATGGGCCGCGTGATGGGCCGCACGGATGACATGCTCATCATCCGCGGGGTCAACGTGTTCCCCTCGCAGATCGAGCATGCGCTGCTTCAGGTGCCGGGCATCGAGCCTCACTATCACATCGTGGTTGACCGCGTAGGCACGCTGGATACCATTGAGGTGCAGGTGGAACTCTCTCCCTCTGTGATGAGCGATACCGTGCGTGATCTGGAAACGCTCGAACGCAAGATCGTCAATTCCCTGGCCAGCCATGCGCTGATTCACGCCAGCGTCAAGCTCTGCCAGCCCGGCACGCTGCCCCGCAGC
The DNA here is from genome assembly GCA_900553905.1 of uncultured Eubacteriales bacterium. Classification (GTDB taxonomy): domain Bacteria; phylum Bacillota; class Clostridia; order Christensenellales; family Aristaeellaceae; genus Limiplasma; species Limiplasma pullistercoris. The sequence continues at coordinate 2,272 of USFL01000350.1, forward strand.
GAGGGCAAGGCGGTGCGCGTCACCGACCGGCGCCATCTGCAATAACGGACGCCGCGCCCGCCCGGGGCGCCGTCAGTCCGCATCCCACCCAGAGATAAGGAGGAGCCAGCCATGTACGTAAAGCAGATTTCCGTTTTCATCGAAAACACTCCCGGCCGTCTGGCGCATTTTACCAAGCTCCTTGGGGACAATAACATCGACCTGGTATCCCTCTCCGTGGCGGATACCACGCATTTTGGCATTCTGCGCGGCATTGTGGCGGACTACGAAAAGGCGGTCAAGCTGATTTCCGATAACGGCTACACCGTTAAGCTCACGGATGTGCTGGCCGTCAGTGTACCCGATCATCCCGGCGGACTGGCTGAGGTGCTGGAGACCCTCTCCGGCCACGACATCGTGGTGGAGTACCTCTACAGCT
>USFL01000351.1 GCA_900553905.1 uncultured Eubacteriales bacterium
GTGCCCGTTGCCCGCCGCGTCTCCGACGGCGTGGTGACCCTGCCGCTCTACCCGGCGCTTACCGATGCGCAGGTTGATCTCATCTGCCGCGTGGTCAGGGAGGTACTCCGTCATGCGTGAGCAGCGCGGCAAACGGGCCGCCGCTTCCTTTTTGTTCAAGCTGACCGAAAGCGTGGGCACACAGGGGATCTCCTTCGTGGTCAGCGTGGTGCTGGCGCGCCTGCTGGACCCGTCGGATTACGGCGTTCTGACGATGCTGACGGTGTTCATCGCGGTGTCGCAGGTGTTTGTGCAAAGCGGGCTCAACACCGCCCTGATCCAGAAAAAGGACGTGGACGAGACCGACCTGTCCTCTGTGTTCTACGTCAGCCTGGGCATCGCGGCGGCGCTGTACGGGCTGCTGTTTCTGCTCGCGCCCGCCATCGGGGCCTTCTTCGCCATGGAGGCGTTGGCGCCGGTTCTGCGGGTGCTGGCGCTGATTCTGCTGCCCGGCGCGCTGGTTTCCGTGCAGAACGCCGTGATCGCCCGCGAGATGGCCTTCCGCCGGCTGATGGCCGCCAGCCTGATCTGCACGGCGCTCTCGGGCGTGGTGGGCATCGCCATGGCGGCCGCGGGCGCGGGCTACTGGGCGCTGGTGGCGCAGCAGCTGACCAACCAGCTCAGCCTGGCGCTGGTGTTGCTGTGGCTGGTGAAATGGCGGCCGCGGGCGCTGTTTTCCTGGGCGCGCGTGCGGGGGCTGATCCGCTTCGGCTGGAAGCTGCTGGCCTCCAGCCTGCTGGAAACCGGCTACAACAACCTGCGCACCGCCGTGATCGGCAAGAAGTACGCGCAGGAGACTTTGGGCTTCTACAACCGTGGCAAGCAGTTCCCCGAGCTGGTGATGAACGCGGTCAACGGTTCCATCCAGAGCGTGATGCTTCCCGTGCTGGCCGACGAGCAGGACGACGTGCCCCGCATGAAGCAGATGATGCGCCGCTCGGTGATGGTTTCCAGCTTTCTGGTGCTGCCGATGATGGCGGGGCTGGCGGCGGTGGCCGAGCCGCTGGTGCGCCTGCTGCTGACGGACAAGTGGCTGCCGTGCGTGCCGTTTTTGCAGATCTGCTGCATCGACTTCGCGTTTTATCCCATTCACACGGCGAATTTGCAGGCCATCAACGCCATGGGCCGCAGCGACGTGTTCCTCAGGCTGGAGCTGATCAAAAAGAGCTATGGCCTGATCATCCTGGCGGCGACGGTCTTTCTGTTTGACAGCGTGTACGCCATCGCGTGGGGCGCGGTGGCCAGCACGCTGCTGGCCGCCGTGGTCAACGCCTCGCCCAACCGCCGCCTGCTGGGCTACGGGTACCTGGAGCAGATGCGCGACGTGCTGCCGGCGATGGGCCTTGCGGCGGCGATGTTCGCGGCGGTATGGGCGCTGGGGCGGCTGCCGCTTGCGCCGTTTCCCCTGCTGGTTTTGCAGGTTTTGGCGGGCGCGGCGATCTACGGCGGGCTTGCCCTTGTGCTGCGGCTGGAGAGCATGCGGTATCTCATGGACTTGCTGCGCGGGCTGAATGCCCGGCGGCACGGGGAGGCGAAGGCATGAAAACGGCGCTGTTGACGGCTGTGGGCTCGGCGTCCGCAGGCATCGTGATCGAGCGGCTGCACGCGCTGGGCTTGCGCGTGGTGGGCTGCGACATCTATCCCAGGGCATGGAACGTTACCTCCGGCGAGGTGGACGTCTTTTTCCAGGCGGTCTACGCCACGGATGCGGACGCCTATGTGCGCCAGATGGAGGAAGCCGTGCGGCGCGAGCACGCGGACTTTCTCATTCCCCTGACGGACGTGGAGGTGGACGCGCTATGCGCCCACAAGACGCGCTTTTCGGCTCTGGGATGCGTGCTTTGCGTGCCCGACGAGCCCTGCGCCCGCCTGTGCCGGGACAAGCAGGCCATGGCCGCGCTGCTGGCCCGCGAGGGTGCGTGCCGGATCATTCCCACCCGTTCCCCCTACGGCTGGGAGCCGGAGGCAGCGGACTATCCCCTGATGCTCAAGCCCCTGCACGGCCGCAGCAGCCAGGGGCAGGTGATCGTCCGCACGCCGCAGGCGTATCACGCGGCGCTGGACGCGCGCGGGGACTACATCGCCCAGCCCTATCTGCCGGGCGATATCTACACCGTGGATGTGGCCCGCGACCGTTTCGGCCACGTGCAGGCGCTGGCCCGGCACGAGCTTCTGCGCACCTCCAACGGGCTGGGCACCGCCGTGCGCGTGCTGCCCGGCCATCCGCTGGAAGCCGTATGCGCGCGGGTGGCGGCGTGCGCGGGCGTGGTGGGCGTTGTGAACATGGAATTCATCGTGAATGCCGAGGCCGCGTGGTTTCTGGAGGTCAATCCCCGCTTTTCCGGCGGTGTGGGCTTCAGCGTGCTGGCGGGCGTGGACTTTCCCGCGCTCAACCTGCTCTGCCACGCGGGCGAGGCCATCGGCCCCCGCGCCGACGTGCGCGAGATGACCCTGGCGCGCAGGGCCTGCCCGGTCATCACAGAAAAATAAATTTTTCGGCTTGACGGCGTTGACAACCCGGGAGAAATATGGTATAGTAATTGGCGTCGTCAAGACATGGTCGCATGGCTCAGTTGGTAGAGCACATCGTTCACATCGATGGGGTCACAGGTTCGAGTCCTGTTGCGACCACCAGA
>USFL01000352.1 GCA_900553905.1 uncultured Eubacteriales bacterium
GCCGGCGGCGACAGCTCCGCTCTTGGACAGACGGTCAGCGGCGGTCGGGGCGGCGGATACAATTTCGCTGCTGGCGGTGACGGTGGTTCCGGCGGAGGTGGCCGTCCCTTTGGCCCGGGTGGCGTGGACGGCGGTAACGGCGGCAGTGGAACCAGCGGCGATGCCCGCGGCCCCGGCGGCAACGGCCAGGGCAGCACCACGCGCGAGTTCGGCTCGCCCGAGGGCACGCTGTATTCCAGCGGCGGCTGGGGCATGGACGCCGCGCATACGCAGGATGAGGCGGCCAACACCGGCAACGGCGGCGATTCAAACGGCGACAACGGCATGGGCGGGGGCAGCGGCATCGTGGTGATCAGAAATACGAGGTGATGTGGATGAATTACGCAGTGGTTGAAGAGGGCCTTGTGAGCAATGTCATCTGGCTCAATGACAGCAACGCCGATGAATTTCCCAACGCCGTACCTCTGGGCGATGTTCCTGCCGGTATTGGCGATACGTACGACGGCGCGCATTTCTACCGCGACGGGGAAAGGGTACGAACCCTGCTGGAACAGGCGCAAGCGCAAGCGCAGGACATGCGCGCGGCGCTCGCGCTGCTGGGCGTGACGGAGGAAAGCGAGGTGCAGCCGTAATGGGACGCTATCTGGAGGCGGCAAAGGTGATCCGCGCGGCCATGGACGCGGCCGCGGCGGCGCTGACCGACGAGCAGGCGCTCAAGGCCGCCGCGCTCTACCCCGCGTGGAGCGCGCAGGACACATACGACGCGGGCGAGCGCGTGCGCTTTGATGGCACGCTCTACAAATGCCTTCAGCCGCACGCGGCGCAGCCGGACTGGACGCCCACGGCCGCGCCCAGCCTGTGGGCGAAGGTGCTCGTAAGCGACACCGGCGAGCCGCTCCCCTGGGAGCAGCCGGACAGCACCAACCCCTACATGAAGGGCGACAAAGTCACCCACGGCGGCAAGACCTGGGTGAGCGCCATTGACAACAACATATGGGAGCCCGGCGTCTACGGCTGGGAGGAAACGGGCGGATGATATCACTTGAGGCATTTCTGCGCGGGGTGGCGGAGATTCAATCCGAAGCCCCGACCTATCGCGAGGGCGGGGACGGATCAGGCGGGACCTGCGACTGCATCGGACTGGTGATCGGAGCCATCCGGCGTGCCGGGGGCAGGTGGACAGGCACGCACGGCAGCAACTATACGGCAAGGTTTGCCGTGGATGGGCTTTTCCGGCAGGTCGATGCAGCGGACCTTGAGCCGGGTTGGCTGGTGTTCAAGGCGCTGGGGCCGATGGATGCGGGGTATGATCTGCCTGACAAATACCAGGCCGGCGGCGCCGCATATACCGGCGATGTGATGGACTATTACCACGTTGGCATAGTCACCGGTGTGGAACCGCTGGCCATCACCCATTGCACCAAAGGCGGCGGCGTGGACGGCGTGACGGTGGATACGCGCCAGGGCGACTGGCGGTATGCCGGGCCGTGCGCGTTGGTGACGTATGCCGCGGACACAGATAGCCCGGAGGGAGGCGATACATCCATGGAGACACGGCGCGCGGTGGTGGTGAGCGGGGACGGCAACCCGGTGAAGCTGCGGTCTACGCCATCGACAGACAAGCCCTATCTGGCAAAGGTGCCTGTGGGCACGCCGGTAGAGGTGATGCAGGACGCGCAGGGGTGGGCGCAGGTGCGGTTGCCTGACGGGAAGGTTGGCTATATGATGACGAAGTTTCTGGCATTTGAGGGCGCGGAGGATGTGCCGGAAAGCGGACAGGACGAGCCATCGGGCGAGACGTTTGAGGCGAAAGCGCTGGAGCGGCTGGAGGGTATCCAGAGGACGCTGGATGCGGTGCTGGACGCTGTAACAAACGGGTGAGGTGAACAGATTGGACAAGCTGAATACGGCGGGGAACATCCTGACGCTGGTCGGCGAGCTACTGTGCAAGCCGTTTCGTGCGCGGGAGAAGGCAAGGGAGGAACAGACGGCGTTTCGGAGCGAGCTGACGTCCAGGCTGGACAGGATCAGTGAAACGCTGCGCGGGGTGTCGGAGGACATCGGTGACTTACAGTACGAGCGGCTCAGTCAGGCGCAGGATTTCTATGTCTCGCGGGGATGGTGCCCCGGTGCCAAGAAGGAAATGCTGCTGAAAATGCATTCCAGCTACCGGGCGCGGGGGCGGAATCACTTGTCAGAGCATTACGAGGAAGAAATATTGCGGCTTCCGGACAAACCGCCGGAAAATTAAAGGAGGTTTTTGGAAAATGAAACGATTTGTAGGTATCATCTTGATGTTGTTGCTTCTGCCCGCGCTGGCCATGGCGCAGGAGGCTGCGGTCATGTCGGGGGGCACCGAGCTCATTGACTGGACGGCGCTGGTGGTGGCCGTGATCGGCGTGATCGGCACGGCGGTGTCGGCGCTGCTGGGGCGCGTATGGGTAAATTACGTGCGGCCCTGGCTCGAAAAACGGGACCTTACCGACGCAGCGGAAATAGTTGTTGATGCCGTGGAGGCGCTGCTGGGGCGTTACTGCGGAGAGGAAAAGTGGAAACTGGCGCTGCAAAAGATGGCCGACCGGGGCTTTTACACCGACAGCCAGCAGGTGATCGACGCCCTCAAGGCCGCGTGGAAGCAGTTGGATATGGCCATGATTGCCGCGGGGGAAAAGG
>USFL01000353.1 GCA_900553905.1 uncultured Eubacteriales bacterium
GCTGCCGCCGCGCTTGAAATTGCTCACCACGCCCTGCGCCGCCGTGCGCATCACCCCAGCGACGATGCGCCCGTGGACCACATACACCCGCAGATCCTGCCCGGCTCCGTCCACCACGGTCTGCTGCAGGGCAGGCTGGGGCAGAATGGCGGAGGCGGCCTCTCGCCATTCCCGTTCGTTGCGCACGAGGGTTACGCGGTCGCCGCCATGGCTGCACGCGGGTTTGAGGATAACGGGGAAGCGCGTGCCCGGCGGCGGCTCCGTGGCCGCAGCGGGCAAAAAGACGGTTTCCGGCATGGGCAGGCCGCTCAAAAACTGGTGTGTGACCCGCTTGTCGTTGCAGATGGCGCAGACGCGGGCGCTGTTGAACACCGGCACGCCCATCCTTTCGAAGTGAAAGCTGATCAGGCTGTCGCGCTGGCGCGAAAGCACCGCGCACGGCCGGGCGGGCGCGCCTGCGCGCAGGCAGACGGGCATGCCGGATGCATCCAGGCCAAGCGTCAGCTCCTGCGTGGTCACGGGCACGATGTCCAAGCCCCGCGCGTGGCCCCGGTCGCGCATCAGCTCCACAAACCCCAGGTTCAGGGCCAGATCCGCCTCATCGTACAACAGCCAAAGCGCGTCCATTCAGCCCTCCAGCCTGCGGGCGATGTGCCGCATGATCTCCACCGCCATGTTTACGCCCGTGCATTCCAGCGTGGTTTTGAAATGCGCGTTGGAATTGACCTCGCACAAAAGCGGGCCATCCCGGCCAAAGAGAACGTCCACCCCCGCAAAGTCCAGCCCCAGCAGCTCCGTGGCCCGCACGGCCAGCTCCGCCTCCGCGCGGGTGGGGGAGTAGGGGGCCATCGAGCCGCCACGGGTGAGGTTGCTGCGGAAATCGCCGTCGGTGCTCTGGCGCAGCATGCAGGCCACCACGCGCCCGCCCACCACGTTGATGCGGGCGTCGCGGCCATAGCTTTCGTGAATCAGCTCCTGGAACAAAAGCGGGGTGCCCGCCAACGACTGCACCTTCTGGCACAGCGCGTCCACGTCGTGAAACAGGTACACCTGCTGCCCGAAGGAGCCGAAGCATTCCTTCAGCACCACGGGAAATCCCAGCGCGCGCGCCGCTTCTGCGGCAAAGCGCACCTGCGGATAGCCCACGTTGGCAAAGGTCTTGGGCGCGAGGATGGTGCGTGGCATGGGAATGCCCGCACGCTTGAGCCTGAGCCAGGTCAGGGCCTTGTCGTCGCAGGCGAGAATGGCGTCGGCGCTGTTGAACACGCGCATGCTCAGCTGCTCCAGCTGCCAGGCCAGCTGCACGTCCTTGTCCCAGAAGAGCACAAAGTCGAAGGTCTCCGCCGCAAAGCCGCCAGCAGCCACTTCGCAGCACAGCTCCGCATTGGTGCGCACGTCCAGCTCCATGCCCTCGCCGTGCGCGGCGGAGAGCAGCGTGTGATAGATATCGTCAAACTTGGTCGTGCGCAGAAAGGCGTTGACCACCATCAGTCCGTGCAGCATAGCCGGTTTCCCTCCTTCATTCCCCGCGGGCGCAAAGCATTGCGCCAAGCCCCTCCACGACCTCGGCCAGAGCGGCCAGCACGTCGCTGAAGCGCTCTGCGGGGCTGTCCTCCATCAAAAGCGCGCTGTTGATTTCCAGCTGCATCGCCGCCGCGCCCGCCCGGGCAGCCGTGGCGGATACGGTGTGCGCCGCCGCGGCCGGGAAGGGATCGTCCAGCGTGACGGGCGAAAGCCCCCTGCGCGCAAACGCCTCCCGCACCAGGTCCGGCGCATCCGAAAGGCCGTGCAGATGCCGCCCCCATCCCGTGCCGATGCACAGGGCCATGGCACGATCAGGCCTGAGCTGGTGCAGGTCCAGCACGAAGCGCACGCCGCCCTCCCGGATGAGACGGCTGACCTCGTCGCGGTAGGGGCTGCGGGGGTCGTGGTTGGCGTCATCCTCCAGGTGGCGCGATTTGTAGATACACGGCACGCCATAGCGGCGGTTGAGCAGAAGGCAAAGCATGCCGGTGTACCGTTCGGCGGCCTTGAGACGGCCCAAGCGCGTTTGGAGCACCGCGTGCGGAGCACTCACCAGCACGGGTCCCCGCCCCGCAATCGTTACGAACGACTGCGGATGCGTCCCGTCCGAAAAGTAGCGCAGGGCCTCCAGCGCCTCGCCGTTCATGCCGACGCCTCCCTTGATTTTGAATGGATGAAACGCCGTTAGTCTAGCATGGGGCAAAGCGGTTGTCAATTCTGCCGGAAAGGTTGCAAAGCGGTATCCACAGGACTATAATAGTGCTGTTAACCATTTCGCACTGTACCAACGGAGGCTCAATATGCAAAATAAGGACAATGAACTAGCAACAAAGCCGGTTGGCAGGCTTTTGTTCAGCCTGGCGCTGCCGGCCATCACCGCGCAAGTGGTAAACGTGCTGTACAACATGGTGGACCGCATGTACATCGGCCACATCCCGGTGGTGGGAGCCACAGCGCTGACCGGCCTGGGTGTGACCTTGCCGGTGATTCTGCTGGTGAGCGCTTTTGCGACGCTGGCCAGCATGGGCGGCGCGCCCTGCGCTTCCATTATGATGGGCAAAGGCCGCAAGGAGGACGCCGAGCGCATTCTGGGCAACTGCACCATGGCCCTCGTGGTGATGGCGGTGCTGTTGACGGCGG
>USFL01000354.1 GCA_900553905.1 uncultured Eubacteriales bacterium
GGTGGTGCCTGACGGTGTTTGTGATCGCGCTGGCAGGGCTGTGGTGCTTTGCGCTGCGCTACCGCCGGCACTTTCCCAAGCCGCATCTGCTGGCGGGCGTTATGATCTATGTCGTCGCGCTGGCCGCGCTGCTGGCCTTCAGCCTGCCGCTGCCCCTGCTGGCTCCCTCGGCCCGTTCCACGCTGGCGGCGCTGGGGGCCGTGACGTTCGTCGTTTCGGACATGACGCTCTGTCATAACCTGCTGCTCAAGCGCCCCAGCTCCTGTCATTTCGTGAGTCTGGGCATCTATTACATGGCTCAGCTTTTGCTGGCCCTGAGCGCCTTTCCCCCGCCCTGATCCCCAACGGGAGGTGAACCCCGCCCCATGGATGACCTTCTCTTCTCGCTCAACACCGTCTTTCCCCTGCTGGTCATGATGGCCGTGGGCTTCACGGCACGCCGCGTGGGGGTGATCGGCGAATCCGCCGCACGGCAGATCAACGCCTGTGTATTCAAAATTTTTCTGCCGCTGCTTCTGTGCTTCAACATCGTGGACACGCAGCTGGGCGCGTCTACGGACGTGCGCACGCTGCTCTACGCGTTCGTGACCACGCTTTTGTGCTTTGGCGTGCTGTTTGCCGTCACGCCGCGCCTGTGCCGCGACCGCGCCTCCTGCGGGGTGCTGATTCAGGGCATCGCGCGCAGCAATTATGCCATCTTCGGCATTCCGCTGGTCATGATGATGTACCCCGAGGGGGATACCTCCATCGCGGTGCTCATGGTGGCGGTGGTGGTGCCGGTGTTCAACGTGCTTTCCACCGTAGCGCTGATGGTGTTCGGCGGCGAAAAGGGATCGCCCTGGCGCATCGTGAAAGGCGTATTGCTCAATCCGCTCATTCTGGGCACGCTCGCGGGATTTTTGCTCTGGTATTTCCGGATTCCCATCCCCTCCCTCCTCGAAACGCCGCTTCGCAGCCTGGGGTCCATCGCCACGCCGCTGGCGCTGTTTGTGCTGGGCGCGTCACTGGATTTCAGCAAGGCGCGCGCCAATATCAAGCTGCTCGTCATCAGCGTGACGGGGCGGCTGGTCGTGGTGCCGCTGATCTTCTTGAGCCTGGCGGTGGCGCTGGGCATCCGCGATGTGTCGCTGGCCGCACTCATCGCCGTGTATGCCTCGCCCACGTCGGTTTCCAGCTTTCCCATGGCGCAGCAGATGGGTGGAAACGGCGATCTTGCAGGCGGACAGGTGGTCTTTACCACGGTCTTTTCCATTCTGACCGTGTTCCTGTGGGTGTTTGTGCTCAAAAGCCTGGGCTATCTGGCATAAAGCGGGCCAGACCGGGTTTTTTTCGGTATTTTTTCGCTCCCCTCCCGCGTGCGCTCGTTGTTTTTAAGGTCTGGTATGCTATAATAAAAACCGTATGATTTTTCTATTTGCCCTGATCTTTTTTGCCGGTTGAAGGGGAGTTTTTTGATGTCGTCCATTTCCTTTTATCCCGCGCGCCTCACTGGAAGCGCGGCGGTTCCTCCTGCCAAGAGCGAGGCGCACCGGGCGCTGCTGCTGGCTGCCCTCGGTAGCGGTCCATGCCGTCTGAACGGTTTTTCCGCACCGCTTTGCGACGATACCCTGGCCATGATTGACGGCGTGCGTGCCCTGGGCGGTCAGGTGCGCCCGGAGGATGGCGCGCTGATCGTGACGCCCGCGCCGCCGCCCGGCAAGCCCGTCAAAGGTGCGCCCACGGTCGAGTGCCATGTGCGGGCCTGCGCCGCCGCGCTGCGCATGCTGATTCCCGCGTTCCTCGTGCGGGGACAGGCCGTGCGCTTTCGGATGGAGCCCGCGCTGTTCCGCCGCCCGCTGGATGCCTTTGAGCCGCTGGTCCGGCAGGCCGGGGGCCGCATGACGCGCACGCCCGCCGGGCCGGACGGGTTGGCGACGGTGGAGGTGAGCGGCTTTCTGCCCGCGGGACGCTATGAGGTGGACGGCTCCCGTTCCAGTCAGTTTGCCTCCGGCCTGCTCATCGCGCTGGCGCATGCCGTCACCCCGGACGGAGAACCCGCGCCCGCCGCGCTCACCGTAACCGGTCCCATCGTCAGCCGTCCCTATCTGGACATGACACTGCGCCTGATGGAGCGCTTTGGGATTCCTTTCGCCGAAAAGGAGGAGGGTGTGTTCAGCCTCTCGCCCGCCTGTGCGCCCGCGCCGGAAAGCGTGGATGTGTCAGGCGACTGGTCGCAGGCGGCGGTGCTTCTGTGTGTGGACGCCATGGGCGGCGGCGTGATGCTGCCCAACCTGCGCCGCGACGGCCTCCAGGGCGACGCACGCATCGTGGATGTGCTGGAGGAGATGGGCCTGCGCATCCGGCAGGCGCATGGCGAATGGTACGCCGCCAGTCCGTCGCATGCCGGGCTGATGCCCGCCCGCATCGACTGCTCCGACATTCCCGACCTCGCGCCCATTCTGGCGCTGACCTGCACCCAGGCGCGCGGCGTCTCCACCCTGACGGGCGTCAGCCGCCTGCGCCTGAAGGAATGCGACCGGCTGCTGGCCACGCAGGAGCTGCTGGGCCAGCTGGGCGTCAAAACAGACGTCAGCCCCGACGGCGATACGCTGACCGTATTCGGCCCGGTGCGCCTGCGGGGCGGCTTCACCGCCGACGCGCGGGGGGACCACCGCATGGT
>USFL01000355.1 GCA_900553905.1 uncultured Eubacteriales bacterium
CCGCTCATTTCGGCGATCTCGGAGGCGGAGTTAAGGGTAAAGACGGTGGGGCCGGATTCGCTGGCCATGTAGGTCTTGAGGTTCTGGTAGTAGTCGTCGCCGGCGATAGGCCACACCTCGACCTCAACGCCCGTCTCTTCCTGATAGGTCTTGGCCAGCTCGACCAGCTGGTCATAGATCTCGGTCTTCTGCTGGAAAACGACGATCTTGCCGGCGCCTTCCGCCTGCGCGCCCGCCAGGCCCAGGCCCAGCAGCAGGCTCAACGCCAATACGATACACGTCAGGGTTTTCATCCGCTTCATGAATAGAAACCTCCCTTTTTTGTTGTTGATGAACCGGAGTGTTGTGAATCGGTTTAACGATTTACGAAGATTATAGACCAGGCATGTATATTCGTCAATGCTTTTTGTTCAAAATAGGCAAAGTTAAATTATTTAATTTGTAAATAACGTAAATATTTTATGTATTTATATAAAATATCGCATAAAATATTAACCGGCATCATTGCTTGATGCCGGCTTTCTTTCATTGCAGCAGCCGCTATGCGCTTAATCCCTTGCCTCTCCGCCGCCTGCCGAGGCCCGCCAGACCACCCGCGCCTGAATCTTGAAGGTCTCATAGCTCTGGGCGCCCTCAATGTTGGCGATGAGATGCTGGGCCGCGAGATACCCGCGCTCGTAGTTGGGGATGGCCACGGTGGTAAGCCCCAGCAGCTCAGCCAGGGGCGTATCGTCAAAGCCCGTCACCGCCACGTCTTCGGGGATGCGCACACCCGCCTCCCGGAAGGCGCGCATGGCCCCGATGGCCATGTTGTCGTTGGCGCAGACCAGCGCCTGCGGCAGCCGCTCGCCAATCAGCAGGAGCTTTGCCGCCTGGTAACCGCTTTTTTCGCGGTAGTCGCCGGTGAGGTAGCTTTCGGGGTGAAAGGGGATGCCGTTTTCGGCGAGCACATCCAGAAACGCCTGATAGCGCTCGCGGTTATCCAGCGTGTTGACGCCGCCCAGAAAAGCAAAATTGCGGTAGCCGCGCGCCACCAGCCCCTTCACCAGCTCGCGCATGGGAGGATAGTTGTTGACCAGCAGGCATTTGACGTTGGGTTCGTCCAGAATCCGATCCAGGGCCACGATGGGATAGCCCTTCTGGGCCTTGCGCTTGAGCAGCTGGTCGTTGCAGCTTTTGTCCAGCATGATGCAGCCGCTGGTGAAGCTCTTGGACATGAAGCGGTCGCACGAGCCGCTGGTGCAGATGATCAGGTCGTACTGGCGGGAATAGACATAATCGCTGATGCCATGAATGATCTTGAGGTAAAACTCGCGATCAAAATCGCTGAAGTTGAACAGGATGGTCTTGCTCTCGCCGCTTTTGAGGGCGCGGCCCGCGTGATTGACCTGGTAGTCCATCTCCTCACAGATGCGAAGGACCCGCTCGCGCGTGGCGTCGCTCACGTTCTTGCGGCCGTTGAGCACGTTGGAAACCGTCGCCGTGGAAACGCCCGCCGCCCTGGCGATGTCCTTGATGACCACGTTCATTGGTACGCCCCCTTAGCTGGGCAGATTGTCGCGCAGGTACTCGAATACCTGACGGGCCACGGGCGCGGCCACGCTGCCGCCGCTGCCGCCGTTTTCCACCAGGACGCTGATGGCATAGGGGTACTCGTCGCTGTCGATGTAGCCCACAAACCAGGCGTGCGTCACGTCCACGCCGTTGTCCGAACCCTCGGCGCTGCCGGTCTTGCCGGCGATGGTCAGACCGCTCACCTGCGCGCGCGTGCCCGTGCCGCTCTTGACCACGTCCTTCATGTATCCGTCGATGATCTCCGCCAGCTCCGGGGAGCAGGCGGTGCGGTACACCTTCTGCGAATAGCGAAGGCGCACGTTGCCCGAGGGGCTCTCCACGAGGCTGAGCAGCCGCGGCTCCATCATGACGCCGTCGTTGGCGATGGCCGCCGCCACCATGCACATGTGCATGGGCGTCGCCACCACCTGGCTCTGCCCCGCGCCGCTCCAGGCGATTTCAAAGCTGTTGCGGTTCTCGGTGGGATAGACGCTGTTCTCCACCACCAGGTCGCGGAAGAGGAAGTTGTCGTTGAATCCGAAGGATTCCGCCATGCGCCGCAGCGCGGTATCGCCCATCATCAGCGCCGCCTGGGCGAAGACGTTGTTGCAGCTGACGCGGAAGGCCTTGTCCAGCGTAATGTCGCCATGCTGGTCCATGTTGTAGTCGTGCACCACGTGATCCATCACCTGCGTGGCGCCCGTGCAGGTGAACACGTGCGTTTCGGCGTCGGGCAGATTTTCCAGCGCCGCCGCCGCGGTGATGATCTTGAACGTGGAGCCGGGAGGCAAGGTGCCCTGCAAGGCCCGGTTCCAGAACGGGTGTTGGCTGGAGTTGCGGATCTGGTCGGTGATGTTCTGGGGGTCGTATACCGGCAGGCTGACCAGCGCCAGCACCTCGCCGGTCCTGTAGTTCATGACCACCACCGCGCCGCACTTGCCCTTGAGATTGGAGGTGTTGCGAAAAATATTGACGATCTCGGTGCACAGCCGGCTGTCGGCGGTGATGGTCACATTGTCGCCCCGGCGGGTTTCGCCGTTGAAAAAGGCGGTCACGCGCTCCGTCAGGCTCGTTTCAAAGCCCAGCAGATAGTTGGCC
>USFL01000356.1 GCA_900553905.1 uncultured Eubacteriales bacterium
CACCTCGCGCCAGCCGCGCGTGGCCACCTTGCCGCCGCGCGCGTCCACGCCCACGGCGATGCGCGCGCCCCAGCGCGCGACCAACCGCTCGACCATGCCGAAATCCTCCACCGCCACGGTGCCAAGGATCACCCGGTCCGCGCCCAGAGCGAGCGTGGCTTCTACGTCGGCTTCGGTGCGCATGCCGCCGCCCACCTCCACGCTGAGCGGCAGCTTGCACAGCTGCCCGATGACGGTGCGGTTCTGAGGGCTGCCGTCCTTCGCGCCGTCCAGATCGACGGCGTGCAGGCAGGTGGCTCCGGCCTGCACAAAGCCCTGCGCCACGGCCACGGGATCGTCGCCGTAGACGGTCATGCGGTCGTAATCCCCCTGCGTCAGGCGCACCACGCGGCCGCCCCGCAGGTCGATCGCCGGATAGATCAGCATGCCGCATCCTCCTCTCCCATGGCGAAGGCCCGCAGGATGCGCAGGCCTACCGCGCCGCTCTTTTCCGGGTGAAACTGCGTGCCGCATACGCATCCGCGCCGCACCACGCCCGCCACCGTGACCCCGCCGTATTCGGAGCTTGCGGCGAGCGCCTCGCCGCAGCCGGTCGCGTAGAACGAATGGACATAATAGACAAAGTCGCCCTCGCGCACGCCGGAGAGCAGCGGGTCGTCCGGGCGGTTGAGGTGCAGGCTGTTCCAGCCCATGTGCGGCACCTTTGCGCCGGGGGCGAGAACGGGGGCGAGCGGGCGCACCTCGCCGGGAATCAGGCCCAGGCCCGCATGCTCGCCGTATTCATGGCTTTTTTCAAAGAGCAGCTGCATGCCAAGGCAGATGCCCATGAGCGGCTTGCCCTGCCTGGTCAGGTCGCGCAGCAGCGCATCCAGCCCGAGGGCGCGAAGCTTCGCCGCCGCGTCGCCGAAAGCGCCCACGCCGGGCAAAATGATGCGGTCCGCCGCGCGCAGCGCATTTTCCTCGCGCGTGACGGCGCATTCCGCGCCGATGTGCCCAAGCGAGCAGGTGAGCGAATAGAGGTTGCCCACCCCGTAATCCACCACGGCGATCATGGCGCAATCCCTCCCAGCGTGCCCTTGGTGGAGGGGATTTCCCCGGCGGCGGCAGGGTCGATTTCGCAGGCCTCGCGCAGGGCGCGGGCCACGGCCTTGAAGACGCCCTCGATGATGTGATGCGTGTTTTTGCCCGCCAGCAGCCGGATGTGGAGCGTGATGGCCGCCTCGCGTACGAGGGCGAGGAAGAACTCCTCCACCAGCTCGGTGTCGAACGCGCCCACCTTCTGCGCAGGCAGGGGCACATCAAAGCCCAGGCATCCCCGGCCGCTGAGGTCCACGGCTACCAGCGCCAGCGCCTCGTCCATGGGCAGGAGACGCTGGCCGTAGCGCCGCACGCCGCGCTTGTCGCCCAGGGCGGCGCGCAGCGCCTGCCCCAGCGCGATGCCGATGTCCTCCACGGTGTGATGGTCGTCCACCTGCGTGTCGCCCGTGCAGCGCACGAGCAAATCAAAGCGTGCATGGGCGGCAAGAAGGGTGAGCATGTGATCCAGAAAGCCGCAGCCGGTTTGAATATCGCCTTTTCCAGCGCCGTCCAGGCTCAACATGAGGGAAATGGCGGTCTCCGCGGTTTTGCGTTCAATGGTCGCGCTTCTCATGATATCGTCCTTTCTGACAGGATGGCGCGGGTCTCCAGCACGAGGCGGCGCATCTGCTCGCGCGTGCCGATGGAAATGCGCGCGTGTTCCTTGAGCGCGGGGTCGTCCCAGCAGCGGATGAGCACGCCGCGCTTCTTGAGCGCCTCGTAGTAGCCGCGCGCGGTCAGCGCGGGGTGGGCCGCAAAGAGAAAATTGGCGTGGCTGTCCGTCATGGAAAAGCCCAGGCCGCGAAGCTCCGCCGCCGTCTCCCCGCGCTGGCGCACGACGCTTTGCACACAGGCTTCGAAGTAGGCGGTATCGCGCATGGCCTCGATGCCGGCCAGCATGCTCAGGCGGTTGATGTTATAGGGGTGAAAGCTGCACCTGACGCGGTTGAGGTCGTCGATGACGGGGGCGTTGGCAAGGGCGTAGCCCAGCCGTGCGCCTGCCAGCGAGCGCGACTTGGAGAACGTGCGCACGATGAGCAGGTTGGGACAGGATGCAAGCAGGGGCAGGGCGCTTTCGCCGCCGAAGTCCACATACGCCTCGTCCACCAGCACGATATGGTCGGGATTCGCACGCACGATGCGCTCGACCTCCGCGAGCGGAAGGGCGATGCCGGTGGGCGCGTTGGGGTTGGCCAGCACCACCATGCCGCCGGCGCCAAGGAACGGCTCCACGGGCACGGTGAAATCCTCATTGAGGGGCACGGTGCGGGCGGGCACACGGAACAGGTTTGCAAATACCCGGTAGAAGCCGTAGCTCACCGCGGGGAAGGTGACGGGATGCGCCCCGTCCGCAAAAGCGAGGAAACTGAACCCCAGCACCTCGTCCGAGCCGTTGCCGCAGAACACGTTGTCCGGCGAAAGCCCATATGTGTCCGCGATGGCGCGGCGGAGCGGCAGGGCCGTGGGGTCGGAGTAGAGGTTGAGGTGGGAAACCTCCTCGCGGCTGAGCGCGTCCAGCACGCGGGGCGAAGGGGGAAAGGGGCTTTCGTTGGTGTTGAGCTTGACGTA
>USFL01000357.1 GCA_900553905.1 uncultured Eubacteriales bacterium
ATGATCGTGCTGACCACCATCACCCGCATGCTGGAAAACCAGCGCACGCAGATGGGCTGCCTCAAGGCCCTGGGCTACCGTGACGGACAGATCGAACGGCACTACCTGTGCTATGCCTTTTATCCGTCTTTGGTGGGATCGGTGCTGGGACTGGTCGTTGGGCGGCAGACGCTTCCCTACATCCTGTGGAACATGGAAAGCGCGCGCTACACCTTTCCCCGCTGCCTACAGGCCCCGATTTCCTGGGAGCAATGGGTGGTATGCGGCCTGGGCGTGCTGCTCAGCTGTCTTATCTGCCTGCGCACCTACCGCCGCAGCGCCAGGGAGGTCACCGCCGCGCTGCTTCGGCCCCGCCCGCCCCGCGCGGGACAGAAGCTGTTCCTCGAGCAGGTGGGCAACCTGTGGAGCCGCCTGGGTTTCAATGCGAAAATGGTGTGCCGTAACATGCTGCGCAACAAGGCGCGCACGCTGATGTCGCTGATCGGGGCCCTGTGCTGTACCATGCTCATCATCACCTCGCTTAGCCTCAATGACAGCGTCAAATACTTCGTGGGCAAGTACTACGAAGGAACGCTGCGCTATAGCGTGCGCGCGAAGCTGGACGCCGGCGCGGGAGACGTGGAGGGCTACCGCAAGCGTGTGGACGCGGAGCTTCTGGAGGGCGTGATGGACAAAAGCGTGAGCATCCGCCTGGGCGATGCATTCCGCGCCACCACGCTCACCGTGCTGGAGGACGGCCAGCGCCTGATGAACTTGGGCCCGAACGAAACGTGGATAGCGCTGCCTACCGATGGTGTATTGTTGTCGCGCAAGCTGGCGGAAGCCCTGGGAGCCCAGGCGGGCGATTGGGTACAGATCTGGCTGTCCGGCGACCCGGACCCCGTTTCGGTCCAGGTCAGCGGCGTGGCCGAGATCACCATCGGTCAGACCGTGCTGATGAGCCGCTCTGCATGGAACGGCTGCAAGAAGGGAGCTTTCGTACCGACGGCGCTCAACGTGCTTGCGCCCACGCAGGCTGGGCTGAACTATTTGAGCGGGCTGGATGAATTTGAGGAATTCCAGTATCCCGCCAGCGAGATGACCGACACCCTCAAAGTGCTGGAAAGCCTGCAAGGCGTGTTCCAGCTGATGGCGGGCGCGGCGCTGGGCCTGGCCTTTGTGGTGCTGTACAACATGGGCATCCTCAACTTTGTGGAGCGCTGCCGCGAGTATGCCACGCTCAAGGTGCTGGGCTATCACCAGCGGGAGATCCGCCGCCTGATCGTCACGGAAAATGCCTTGGTCAGCGGCTTTGGCGTGCTTTTGGGCATCCTGCCGGGCTGGTGGCTCACAGGCGTGGTATTCCGCTCCTGTGAGACGGACACGATGGTGTTCATCTCCACGGTTCGGCTGCCGTCGGTCCTTTTGGCCTGTGCGGTCACGTTTGCCTTTTCCTGCCTCATCGCCGGCCTTTTGACGCGGAAGGTCCGGACCATCGATATGGTGGAGGCGCTCAAGAGCGTCGAATAATCTTCGGGAGGGAATCAATCATGAAAAAAATGCTCGCTCTGCTGTTGGCCGCCGCCCTGCTCACGCCGCTGTGCGCCCTGGCGGAGGATGTGCAGACCCCGGCTGTGAGCAGCGTCACCGCCAACGCGGTGGCGGAAAGTGAAAACGTCTACAAGATCACGGCGCCTTATTCCGGCGTGCTGCTGCCCTTTGATCTGGAAACCGGCGATCAGGTATTGGCGGGCGACGCACTGTTCGCGCTGGATACGGTCAAGGTTTACGCCCCGGTGGACGGCACCGTGCAGGCGGTGTTTGCGGACCCCGGCGACCTGTGCGAGGACGTGACCGCCCTCTACGGGATGATTGCCTGCATCGAGCGCGCGCTTCCGCAGGTGGCCGACGCCAGCACCTCCGGCGCCTACAATGACGAGGACAACCGCCTCATCCACGTGGGCGAAACGGTCTATTTCTATCAGACCAACGATAAGGACAACGAGGGCGAGGGCCGTGTGACGGCGGTCAACGGTTCGGACTACACGGTGGAACTGACCGCGGGCGACTTTGAAAACGGCGACAACATCAAAATCTACCGCGATGAAAAGATGGGCACCAAGAGCTGCATCGGCTCCGGTACCATCGAGCGGGCGGCGGACGTGGCCGTAAGCGGCACCGGACGGGTGCTCAGCTGCGCGGTGCAGCCGGGCCAGACCGTGCGCAAGGGACAGCTGCTCTTCGAGCTTTCCGGCCAGGATGCGCAGGCCGATGTGACCGGCGCGACGGTCACGGCCTCCCACGCCGGAGCAGTGGAGCTCGCCGCGGGCGTATCCTCCGGTCAACAGGTCTACAAGGGCCAGCTTTTGGCCAGCATCCATGATCTGGACGTTATGAATGTGGTGGCCGAGGTAGATGAGATGGACCTGGAGCGCGTCCATGTGGGCGATACGCTCACGGTGGTGTTCGACTGCCAGCCGCAGGAAGAAGTATCCGGCACGGTCACGGACATTTCCCTCATTGGCAACGCCAAGCAAAACGCCACCTACTACGACGTGACCATTTCCATCAGCACGAGTTGGCAGGTGTTGCCCGGCATGAACGCCACGGTATGGCTGCCTGCCGGTCAGTGACGGAGGCAAAGCGATGGCAACGGCTTTTTCCCC
>USFL01000358.1 GCA_900553905.1 uncultured Eubacteriales bacterium
AGACCGGCCGTTTTCAGGGTGACGGTCTTGCCGCCGGTGTTCGGGCCGGTGATGACGAGGGTGTCGTACTCGCTACCCAGCTCGATGTCCACAGGCACGACCTTTTTCTTGTCGATGAGCGGGTGGCGGGCCTTATTCAGCTTGAAGTGCACCGTGTCGCTGACGGCGGGCATAAAGGCGTTCTGCTCCACAGCCAGCCGGGCCTTTGCCAGCAGCAGGTCGATTTTGAGCATCGCGTCATAGCTGTAGGTGAACTGCGGCTCCAGCGAGCCGACCTGCGTCGAGAACGAGGTCAGGATGCGGGTGATCTCCTCCTGCTCCTGCGCACGCAGCTGCATGATGCGGGCGTTGGCCTCGACGACGGCGGTAGGTTCTACAAAGACCGTTGCGCCGGTGGACGAGACGTCATGGATGACGCCGCCGACCTCACCGCGGTACTCGGCGCGGACAGGCACGACGTAGCGGCCATTGCGCAGGGAAACGACGGCATCCTGCAAAAATTTATTGGTGGTGGAGTTGCGGATGATGTTATCGAGCTTGGTGCGGATGGAATCCTCGGTCTGGCGGATTTTGCGGCGCAGATCGTGGAGGGTCACACTGGCAGTGTCGGCCATCTCCTCGGGAGAAATAATGCTCTCCGAAATCTGCTTTTCCAGCACCGGCTGCGGGGCCAGCGCAAAAAACAGGTCGTCGGTGGGCAGCATCTCATGCTCGCTCAGGCCGTACCACTGGGACAGGCCCGAGAAATTGCGCAGGGTCGCGGCAATTTCCAGCAGCTCCCCCATCGAGAGGATGCCCCCCTTGCGGGCGTGGGCGACGATGCGGCGCACCTCGCGCACGCTGCCGAAGCGGGGACTGCCGTTCTTGATGAGCAGCGCGTTGATGGCGTTGGTCTGGGTCAGGTCGTAGCGCTCATCCTCAATCGTGGGGGCCGGCTCCAGCGCCTGCATCATTTCTTTCGTTTCCTGGCAGGCGCAGAGCTGTACAGCGCGGTTCAGGACCTTGTCCAGCTCCAGTGTTGTTTTATAGGCGGTATCCATAACAGGGTTTAGGTCTCCTTATTCAAGTACAGATTTGAGAAAATCCAGGCTTTTCAGCCCATGCTCCAGATGCGCCAGCGTGTACTGCTCGCTGGTGCGGGAAAGCTCCTGTAAGCTCTCGGGCGAGATTTTGAACCCGAACAGCTTTTTATCCTCGGCCAGGCAGATATGGCGCAGAGCGTACAGTGCGCCGTTGTCCAGATTCGTGATATGGCGCGCTTTTTCGGCACAGTCGGCGCAGAGCAGACGGCCCTGTTCGTCCTTGGCGGAGTTGGGATACTTGGTGCTCTTTTCGATGTCCTTGATGGTGATGAGGCCGCACAGCTCAAACTGATCGTTGACGATGGGCAGCTTTTCGATGCGGTGCGCGGCGAGGATCTTTTTGGCCTCCTCCAGCGTGGTGCCCACGGGCGCGGTGATCAGGTTTTCGGAGGTCATGACCTCCTCGATGCGACGGCTGTCGTCGGTTTCAAAGCGAAGGTCGCGGTTGGTCAGAATGCCCACCAGCTTCTTCCCGCGGGTGATGGGCACGCCGGAAATGCGGTACTTGGCCATCAGGGCTTCCGCGTCACGGATGAGATGGTCGGGCGAGAGGAAGAACGGGTCGGTGATCACGCCATGCTCGCTGCGCTTGACCTTGTCCACCTGCGTAGCCTGCTCATCAATGGTCATGTTTTTGTGAATGATGCCCAGCCCGCCCTCGCGCGCAATGGCGATGGCCAGCCGCGCGTCGGTCACGGTATCCATGGCCGCGCTCAGCAGGGGAACGTTGAGCTTGATGGTTGGGGTCAGCATGGTCGAGGTGTCCACATCCCGCGGAAGCACGCTGCTTGCACGGGGCACCAGGAGCACGTCGTCAAATGTAAGGCCTGTGCGAATGTTCTCCTCCAGCATCGAACTTACCCACCCTTTCTGTATCATAAGGATTGTGGCTATTTTACCAGCGCATGCCGGGAATGTCAACGCTTCGCGCGGCCTTTGCCGGTTTGGGCGGGCGATTCTGCGGTTTTCATTGAACTTTTCCGGCATGTGATGTATAATAGACATATAGAACTTAGCAACAACAAACCTTCGGAGGTGTTTCTATATGGACCCTATTATCACCATTGGCCGCGAATATGGCAGCGGCGGACGCGAAATCGGCAAGCTGGTGGCCGACAAACTGGGCGTTCCCTTCTACGATAAAGAAATCCTGACCCGCGCAGCGGAGGAAAGCGGCCTTTGCCATGAGCTTTTGGAACGCCATGACGAAAAGAATACCGTCAGCGGCATGCTGGCGGGCAGCGCTGGCGCGGGCCTGCATGTGGGCGCGGGCGGCATGGGCTTGCAAATGCCGCTGAACCAGCGGGTGTTCCTGGCGCAGTTTGACGCCATCAGCAAGATCGCCTCGGAAGGGCCAGGCGTGATCGTGGGTCGCTGCGCGGACTATGTGCTCAAGGACCGTCCGGGCGTGACGCACATCTTCATCTATGCATCCGAGGAACGGCGCATCGCGCGCATCATGCGCGTGGAAAAGGTGGATCGCGAGCGCGCCCGCGAGCTGATCCGCAAGACGGACCGGCAGCGCCGCAGCTATTACAACTTCTTTGCCG
>USFL01000359.1 GCA_900553905.1 uncultured Eubacteriales bacterium
CCACTGGCCGATCTGCCTGCGGTCGCGCAGAAAATAAAAGCCGAAAACGGGCGCCAGCAGCCATTTGCCAACGCTCCCCGCCACCCCGCCCACCCAGGCCATGGCCGCGGGCGCGGCGGCGCTGAGCGCCTCTTCGCCCCGGCTGAGCAGCGAGCCCCGCAGTTCCCCGTCCAGCACGATGCCGTTTTGCGCCAGCCAGCCCTGCGCACGGGCCAGCCATTCCTCCGCCGCATTATAGAGAACGGGCAGCAATGCCACCAGCTGCCTGCCCTGATAGATCAGCGCCGGCGCAAGCAACAGCACGGATGCCAGCGCGAGCGCACTCAGGCTTGCCATGGACAGCGTGGCAGCCGTGGCGGGCGAAAAGCGTTTTTCCAGCCGCTTCATCACCGGCAGCGCCGCCAACGCCACCAGCATGCCAAAAAACAGCTGTACGGCGGCCTGCCAGATCAGATCGCGCGCCCAGAAGGCAGCCGCCAGCGCCGCGCCGGTCCACAGAACGCGCATGCGCAGATAGGTTGCGCCGTTTCGCTGCATAGCGCCGCTCCTTTCCGCAAAGCCTGTACGGGCGGCGCCCGATTGTCAGGCGCCGCCCGAAACGACTTACCACATCTTGGCCATTCTGATCAGCTTGTCCATCTGCTTCTGCGCCTGTCTTTTGAGCTTCTGGTTGCCGGGCATCAGCATCGCGCCCGCGCCTACCGCAAAGCCGATCGCACCCGCCGCCGCCGTTTTGAGCATGCTCATCCGCCGTCCTCCTCTCCCAATGTCCGCTTGAGCTGCGCCCATGTCAGGAGCCCCGGCACCACGACCTCGCCCGTGCGCGCGCCTTCGTCCACGCGGTACTGCGCCGCGTAGGCCCGCCTGCCCAACAGCCGGTAAACCGGACCGGGGCTCAATTCCAGCGCTTCCAGCCGCAGCGTGTCGCCGCAGATGATCACGTCGGTCACCTCGCCCACGCACTCCCCCGTCGTCAGGAAAGCGCGCCCTAGCCTGCCCGGCCGGCCGTCCGGCACGGAACCCGGCTTTTGCCTGACGAGCACGCAGCTTTTTCCCACCACGGCGATGCCGTCGCCGGAAATCCATTTGGCGGCGCCGATGCCCTTGCGCACCACCACGCCGCTCAATCTGCGCGCACGCGCGTCCGGCACGGCGCGCTCCACGTATCCCAGGCGGCGGTCCTGCCACACCACGGGCAGGCCTACCATGCGGTTGAGGCTCGTGAGCATGCCTTCGTCTCCTTTCCACAGGCGTACCGCTATGTTGCCCGGCCTGCGGCGGCGCGCTGCAAACAATGCCTGGCAAAACCGGAAGCCGACGCGCGGGCATGCCATTTTTTCATCTGCGCCGCTGGAAAATCCACCCGTCTTCGGGCGCGTTAAGCGCTCTGCATACGCGGGATGGCGGCGGATGTTCTCCCAGATTCGTCCATTTTAATACCGTTTGGGCCTTTCTTTTCCTGATATTGGATGGATGAGGGCGTCTTTGGCGGAAGGGATGGCCCTCGCTGGTTCGTCAGATGAGAGAACGGCAAGGGGAAACCCCTTGGCCAAAACAAAAAGGAGGTATCCCGAATATGCAAAAGACCCCTCTCTACAAAAGATGCCTCCCGGCGCTGGCGCTGATTCTGGCGCTGATGCTGCCGCTGGTCTCGCTGGCCGAGGTCAGCAAGGTCGTCCAGGGCGGCGCGCTCAATATGCGTGCGGAGCCCTCCCTGTCGGCGCAGGTGCTCAGGCAGTACCCCACCGGCACGTGGATGACGGTCCTTGAGGACATGGGCGAATGGAGCAAGGTGCGCGTGAACGGTCTGGAGGGCTATGTGATGAGCAAGTACCTTTCCGACACGTCCAGCGACAGTACCCTCTATGTGCGCACCAACACCGGCCGCGGCCTGAACCTGCGCGACCTGCCCAGCCTGGAAGGCAACATCATCACCAGCTACAAGCCCGGCACGGCGGTGACCGTCCTGCTGCGCGGCAACGGCTGGTACAAGGTAAGCGTTGATGGCAAGACCGGCTATATGGCCAGTCAGTACCTCAGCGCCTCCCAGAGCAGCGGCGGCAGCGGTTCCACCACCGGCTATCCCAAGACCGGCGTGGTCAACAACCCTGGCGCCAACCAGGTGCTCCTGCTGCGCGAAACCGCCAGCACGGACGCCCGCGTCCTGGGTTACTACCGCAACGGCACCAGCGTGCAGCTGCTGGGTGAGAGCGGCAGCTTCTACAAGGTGACGGTGGGTGGCAAGAGCGGTTACATGATGAAGAAGTACATCAAGGTGACCGGCTCCTCCACCGGCGGCAGCTCCACGCTGCCCCAGACTCCCTTCACCGCCAAGCTGGTCAACCCCAACGGCAACTACATCGTCAACTTCCGCACGGCCCCCGGCCTGAGCTCGCCGATCATCAAGGCGCATCCCGTGGGCACGGAGATCACCGTCCTTGAGGTCGGCGATGTGTGGTGCAAGGCCGAGATCGACGGCGTGACCGGTTACGTCAGCCGCTACTTCTTCCAGGCCGTCAAGTAAACCTCAACAAAAAGGGGGCTGCCGCGCTTCTCAAGCGCGGCAGCCCTTTTCATTTGCGCATTTTCAGTTTTCCGTTTTCAGCAGCTCCTGCGCCTGTGACT
>USFL01000360.1 GCA_900553905.1 uncultured Eubacteriales bacterium
AACATTTCTTAAGCTTCTGGCGGAAAAGGCCGCCGCAGGCGGACTTTTTCGACAAACTGACGCGGCATGGCACTTGCCATGCCGCCTTTTTTCGCCTTCTCCCCGCCTAGAACCACAGCGCCATTTCGCTGCGAAACTGCGGGACGGGGCCTTTTTCGTAGGGATCATAGGTGTCGGTATTGCAGCCGAACTCCTGCAAGAAACAAATTCGTCCCTCATCGTCCCAACGAACCAAAGAAACGCCGTCGAACGCCTGGACTGTCCCATCGTTCATCTCCGCCCGAAAGCGCCATTCCACCGCCGTCTGATCCGGCTTGTGGAAGAATTGCAGGATGGTCCACTCCGCCACTTTTCCGCGGGTATTCCACTCATGGAACCAGTGTTCAATCCGATGGACGCCCTGATAGGCCGGACCCCAGCTTTCGATATAGCGCGCATCCGGTGAAAAAAGGCCGGCAATGCCCAGGTCCCTGCCCAGCAACCACATCTCAAACCAGCGGCGAATGGCCGCTTCCCGCTGCTCCGTGCCCACCTTTCGCCCTCCTTTGAACTTACCGAAAACGAAAAACAGAACACCGCGTCACTGGCGCGCTGTTCTGTTCTTTCTGCAACGCTGACGTCACGCCTGAGCGGGAGCGCCCACGGGGCAGGTGCCGGCGCAAGCGCCGCACTCGATGCACTTGTCCGCATCGATCACATACTTGCCGTCGCCTTCGGAAATCGCGTCGACGGGGCATTCAGCCTGGCAGGCGCCGCAGCTGATGCAATCATCGGAAATCTGGTATGCCATGGTTTCACCTCCCGGTATCGCAATGGCGGCAACCGGTACCCGGTCATCGCTCGCACACATCATATCACGAATAGGGGCCGATTGCAAGTATTTGTTACATCCCGAAACGGCCTTATTCCTTTTCCTGCGCGGCTTTCAGCGCATCCTCCACAGCCTTGAGCCAGTCGCCCGCGCCCTCGTCGGCGCAAGGTTCCTCCACCTCCGGGGGCAGCTCATCCGCCTCCGCAGGCATGACCGGCGCAGGCCCTGACGGGTCGGTGGGCAAAAGCGCCCGGTTCTGACGGCTGCGGCGGCCCTGTCCGCGCACACCGCGCCCGCCTTCCTGTCCCTTGCCCTCCTGGGCGCGGGATTCGGCGGCAGGCTGCGGCGCAGGCTTATTCCACTTGATCTCCTCCAGCGGATAGGTCTTGAACTCCACCGAATCGCCCTTGTTGAGCTTGACGGTCAGCGTCTCCTTAAGCACGTTGATGTCCGTCACCGTTCCCACGCCGTCGGGGGTTTCCACTTCCTTGCCGGTCTTGGGCATGCGCTTGCGCGTGCTTTCGTAGTGGTCCTGCTCAAATTTCAGGCAGCACATCAATCTGCCGCATACGCCGGAAATCTTGGTGGGGTTGAGCGAGAGGTTCTGTTCCTTGGCCATCTTGATGCTCACGGGCTGGAAATCGCCCAGGAAGGAGCCGCAGCAGATGGGCCTGCCGCACGGACCCAGGCCGCCGAGCATCTTCGCCTCGTCCCTCACGCCGATCTGGCGCAACTCGATGCGCGTATGAAACACCGAGGCGAGATCCTTGACCAGCGAACGGAAATCCACGCGGCCGTTGGCCGTAAAGTAAAACAGGATTTTCGCGTTGTCAAAGGTCTGCTCCACACCCACCAGCTTCATGTCCAGCTTGTGCTCCTCGATCTTGTGCTGGCAGATGCGGTAGGCCTCCTTTTCAAAGCGCTCGTTTTCCGCGGCGTGCTGGGCGTCGCCCTCCGTGGCGATGCGCAACACCTGCTTGAGCGGCGAGGCAATCAGGTCGTCGTCCACCTGCCGAACGCCCGTGATGACCTGCCCATACTCCACCCCGCGCGCGGTTTCAACCACCACGTAGCTGCCCGCCGCGGGCCACAGCCTGCCGGGGTCAAAATAATAGAGCTTTCCTGCGTTTTTAAACCTTACGCCAACGACTGTCGCCATTTGGTATGCTCCTCCAATAACCTCATCATGAGGTGGTCGATGTTGGATTGCCAGTTGACCTGCCCGGCCTTCAGTCGCCGCGCATCCAGCACGGCCGTCAGTAGTCCGTTCAGATCCCGGACAGGCGCCCTTTCCGCTGCTGTCCTCCACAACACGGGGTAGGCCTTGAGCGCCTCCACGTTCAGGCGGCCCGTGCGCACCAGCAGCGCCTGGTAAATGGCCTGCTCCAGCGCGGCAAGGTATCCGTCCGCGGCTTCGCGGCCCTCCTTGAGCCGGGTGCTCAGGCCCACGGCCTCCGCGTCGGTGGCAATGGACAGGGCTGCGGTCACAAATTCCTGCGCTCCCCCGTCTCCGCCCTCCTTGAGCAGCTCCAGAGCCTGTCCGATGTTGCCCGCGCTGCGCGGCAGCACGTCGGTCACGCGCTCCGGCGGATACCCCGCCTCCAAAAGTGCCTCCCGAAGCCGCTCGTCCGGCCAGGGGGAGAGCTTCACGCGCACGCAGCGCGAGGCGATGGTACCCAGCGTGGCGGTGAGCTCATGCGTCATCAAAAGAAAAACCACACGAGCGAGGGGCTCCTCGAGCGATTTGAGCAGCGCGTTCTGCGCCTGGGGCGTCATCTTCTCCACCGGCTCGATCAGCACCACGCGCCAGC
>USFL01000361.1 GCA_900553905.1 uncultured Eubacteriales bacterium
GCCCAGCTCCTGACCGACAACTGTTCGATCAATCCGGAGCTGTATCAGACCTATGGCGTAAAGCGCGGCCTGCGCGATCAGAAGGGCCGGGGCGTGCTGGCCGGCCTGACCAATATCTCGGAGATTGTCAGCAACAAGCAGGTAAACGGCGAAACCGTTCCCTGCGAGGGCCGCCTTTTCTACCGTGGGTACGACATCACGGACCTGGTGGGCGCAGAAGCCAGGGAGCACCGCTTCGGCTTTGAGGAAATCGCTTACCTGCTGCTCTTTGGCGAGCTGCCCACCCGTGAGGAACTGGCCTTTTTCCAGCGCACGCTGGCGGATAGCCGCACGCTTCCCACCAACTTCGTACGCGACGTCATCATGAAGGCCCCCAGCCGCGACATGATGAACTCCCTGAGCCGCAGCGTGCTCACGCTGGCCAGCTACGACGACAACGTGAGCGACGTGTCGCTGGCCAATGTGCTGCGTCAGTGCCTGATGCTCATCGCCGTGTTCCCGCTGCTGGCGGTCTACGGCTACCACAGCTACAACCACTACGAGCGCGACGAAAGCCTCTACATCCACCGTCCGGATGACAGCCTTTCCGCCGCGGAGAACCTTTTGCGCATGCTGCGGCCCGACAAGTCCTACACCGACCTGGAAGCCCGTGTGCTGGACCTGGCATTGATTCTGCACATGGAGCACGGCGGCGGCAACAACTCCACCTTTACCACGCACGTCGTCACCTCCTCCGGCAGCGACACCTACAGCGTGGTCGCGGCCGCGCTGGCCAGCCTCAAGGGGCCCAAGCACGGCGGCGCGAACATCAAGGTGGTCGAAATGATGGCCGATCTCAAGCAGAGCCTCCAGAATCCGCACGACGAGGGCCAGGTGGCCGACTACCTGCACAAGCTGCTCAACCGCGAGGCCTTCGACCGCAAGGGGCTGATCTACGGCATGGGCCATGCCGTCTACAGCATCAGCGACCCGCGCGCCACCATCTTCCGCGGCTTTGTGGAGCGTCTGGCCAAGGAGAAGGACAAGGAGGAGGAGTTCGCCATCTACGCCATGGTCGAGCGCATGGCCCCGGAGATCATCTCCCGCGAGCGCAAGATCTACAAGGGCGTCAGCCCCAACGTGGACTTCTACAGCGGCCTGACCTACAGCATGCTGGGCATCCCGGAGGAGCTGTTCACCCCCATCTTCGCCATCGCTCGCATCGTGGGCTGGAGCGCTCACCGGCTGGAGGAGCTGATCAACATGGACAAGATCATCCGCCCCGCCTACATGAGCGTGCAGGACCGGCGCGAGTACGTGCGCATCGACGACCGGGGCTGAGTCGGCGCAGCCGACGGCAAAACGGCGAAACAAAGGGCCCGGCGCAATCGCTTCCGCCGGGCCCTTGCTTTTCTTTCTGTCAGAAATCACACGATGCCCTGAGCCATCATGGCGTCGGCCACCTTGAGGAAGCCGGCGATGTTGGCGCCCACGACGTAGTTGGTCGGCTTGTCGCCGTATTCCGCGGCGGCTTCGGCGCACTTCTCAAAGATGCCCTTCATGATGCCCTTGAGCTTCTCGTCCACTTCCTCGAACGTCCAGCTCAGACGCTGGCTGTTCTGGCTCATCTCCAGGGCGGAGGTGGCTACGCCGCCGGCGTTGGCCGCCTTGCCGGGGGCAAAGAGCACGCCGTTTTGCAAAAACAGCTCGGTGGCCTCCAGCGTGGAGGGCATGTTCGCGCCCTCGCCCACGGCGAAGCAGCCGTTGGCGATCAGCGCCCTGGCGCCCTCGGCGTCCAGCTCGTTCTGGGTGGCGCAGGGCAGGGCGATATCGCACTTGATGGTCCAGATGCCCTTGCACCCCTCATGGTACTCGCTGCCGGGCACGCGGGCCGCGTACTCCTTGATGCGGCCGCGCTCCACTTCCTTGATCTGCTTGACCACGTCGAGGTTCACGCCGTTGGGATCGTAGATATAGCCGTTGGAATCGCTCATGGCGACGACCTTGCCGCCCAGCTCGGTGATCTTCTCGTTGGCGTAGATGGCCACGTTGCCGCTGCCGCTGACGACCACGGTCGCGCCCTGGACGGTCTTGCCGTTGGCCTCGAGCATGTTCTTGACGAAGTAGCACAGGCCGTAGCCGGTGGCCTGGGTGCGGGCCAGGCTGCCGCCATAGGTGAGGCCCTTGCCGGTGAGCACGCCCTCATAGAGGCCGGTCAGGCGCTTGTACTGGCCGTAGAGGAAGCCGATTTCCCGCGCGCCGGTGCCGATATCGCCGGCGGGCACGTCGGTATCCTGGCCGATGTGGCGGTAGAGCTCGGTCATGAAGCTCTGGCAGAAGGCCATGACCTCACGGTCGCTCTTGCCCTTGGGGTCAAAATCGCTGCCGCCCTTGCCGCCGCCGATGGGCAGGCCGGTCAGGCTGTTCTTGAGCACCTGCTCAAAGCCCAGGAACTTGAGGATGGACAGGTTCACGCTGGGATGCAGGCGCAGTCCGCCCTTGTAGGGTCCGATGGCGCTGTTGTACTGCACGCGGTAGCCGCGGTTGACCTGCGTGCGGCCCTGATCGTCCACCCAGGGCACGCGGAACATGATGACCCGCTCCGGCTCAACGAAACGGTCCAGCAGGCCCGC
>USFL01000362.1 GCA_900553905.1 uncultured Eubacteriales bacterium
GCGCCCGCGCATCCCTATATCCGTCCCGCCTATGACACCCGCGCGGATGAAGCCTACGAGATCATCCGCGACGGGCTGCGGGACGCCATCGACCGACTGTAACGATTGGAGGAGAACAGCCTATGGCAAGCCCTACCGCATCCCCGCAGGTCGCCTCGACCGTGGGTCTTAAAAACGTGGTCATCGCACCGCTGATGGAGGACAGCGAGACCACACATACCTATGGGACGCTGCAGCTCATGGCGGGCGCAATCGAGGCGTCCATCACGCCGGAGAACGCTGATCCTGATGTCCAGCACGCCGATGACGTCGAGTTTTCGGTGCTGTACCCTGACCCGGAATTGTCCTTCAAAACCAAAATGGCCGACATCCCGCTGACCATCCAGGAGATGATCTTCGGCAACGCCATCGACGACAACGGCGTGCTGGTGCGCACGGCGTCCGACCGGCCGCCCTACTTTGCCGTGGGATTCAAGTCGGAAAAGTCGGACGGTACGTTCCGCTATGTCTGGCTGTTTAAGGTGCGCGCCAAGCCGGCCACAGAGACCTACGCCACCAAGGAAGGCACCAGCGTCACGCGCCAGACCGGCGAAGTGGAGTGGACGGCCATCAAGCGCACCCATGACGGGCGCTATCAGGCCGTGGCCGATGAAGGCCAAAACGGCTTCGACGCTACGAAGGCCGCGACCTTTCTGGAGTCCGTCTACGAGCCGGCCTTCACGGAGGAAGAGTCCGGAGCGTGACCAACCGAACCTGTATGGGAGCACACCGCTTGCCGGTTCACAGCCGGCGGCGGTGTGTTTCTGTCTGATGGGAGGTGAAACCGATGGCGCTGGAAGCCCTGAAGCGAAACGGGCACAACCTGCAGCTTGGCGGCTATGAAACGGACGGCCCCTACGGCATCCCGCGCCTTGCACCGGCAACGCTTGACGGGACGCTTTCCTTTATTCCGTTCAACTGTGCAAAGACCGACTCCATGCGCGCCCGACACGGCGTGCATTTTTTCATCGACGACTATCTCTTTGAGCGCGTCTGGAAAGATCCTGCCCGTTACGCGCAGATGCTTATGGACTTCCGCGCGGTCATGACGCCCGATTTCAGCCTGTTTACCGACTATCCTGTGGCGGTGCAGCTCTACAACCACTGGCGCAAGCACCTGCTGGGCGCGTACTGGCAGCGCATGGGCATGACGGTCATTCCGTCGATCTGCTGGAGCGACGAATCGTCGTTTGACTGGTGCTTCGACGGCGAGCCGGCAGGCGGCACGGTGGCGGTGTCTTCCGTGGGCACACAGAAGAATCCAAACGCCAGACAGCTGTTTCAGCTGGGCTACAGCGAGATGCTCCGGCGGCTGAAGCCGGAGAAAATCCTCTTCTTCGGCGACATGCCGGAGAACTGCAAGGGGAATCTGGAGCATCATCCCGCTTATTACGCCGCGCTTGCTCATGCGCGCAAAAAGAGGTAAGCTATGGGCGGACGAGGCGGAAGCAGCCATCGCAGAACAGGTGGCGGCCTGAGCAGCCTGACGACGACCGCCCAGGTGAGCGATTGGATCAGGCGCCAGCACTGGTTTCGGCCCTATGCTCTCGTGAATCTGGACGGCGTGGACGTCGTAGCCGCGCAGGAGATCGCGGTGGCGTATCAACAGGTTTTTGACCGATACCCACAGCTGATCGGAGCATTCAGCGGCGTCAAATCGTTTGATCTGGGCAATGGCGTGTATGCGGACTGCAATCTTCAGACCGGACAGATACGCGTCAGCGATACCATGTATCGCAACGCGCAGGCGTTGGCCCGTCAGTACGCCTCGGATATTCGCTCAAACTGGCATCCGGCCGGTACGGATTGGCAGGCCATTATCACCCACGAGATCGGACATGCCATCGACGGCTTTATCTCACAGAAGCTGGATGTGGGCGGCAGGTCATTTTACCGGGATTGGCATCAAAACTCAGCCATGCTGCAAAAGAAGGTGGCTGACAAATTGAACATCGCGCCCACGCGGGATCGGATCAGCAAAGAAGTGTCCCGCTACGGGGCAAGCAATACGGCGGAATGGTTTGCGGAAGCCTTTGCCGAAGGCATGCGTTCAAGCACGCCGCGCCGTATGGCGGTAGAATTGATGAAGGAACTGGATGAAATCATGAGGAGGTTACGCTGATGTCCATGGCAGCGCCCAGGTATATGTCGGATCCCGAATACCTGAAATGGTTTGACTTTGAGACGGACACCTTTCGCGAGGGGACGCCGCAGCATGTTCTCGACATGGTACGCAAGGAGGATGAGGAACGGGAGAAAATGCGTCAGGACGCGCTAAAAGAGGGCTTCATGCTGTGACAAGGAGAGGAGCAAAAACAGATGATCACCTGTACCCTGAACGGTAAGAAATACACCGTGGACTTCATCACGGGCCGCGCGCTGCGGGAGATGGAGCCCGCGGCGAAGATGTACAGCCGCATTGTCGCGCTGTCCAACGCCGCCCTCAAGGGCGAGACACCGGAGGAAGCCAAAGAGCTGTCCATCGGCGAGGCCATGGACGTGATGATCCGCTGGTTCTGCATCCTGTTCGGCAACCAGTTCACGCCCGACGACGTGCTGGATCACT
>USFL01000363.1 GCA_900553905.1 uncultured Eubacteriales bacterium
TTGAGCGAACCGTATTCCGTGGTCACGATGGCCGTGCGCACGGCGGGCGTTTGCGGGCCGTCCTGCGTGCCGCCGTCACCATCCGTCTGGCCGCCATCCTCCTCACCGCCGGTTCCGTCCTGTGCGCCGTCCGCGCCAGGCTCCAGGCTGTCGCCCGTGTAGGAGATATACACGGACATCACATAGCCTGTCATTCCCTGATAGCTCACCACGCACCAGGAACCGTCGTCGGAAGAGACGGTCACCTGTGTGCCGGAGGGAATCTGGGCGAGCACCTGCGCGCCGGTGGAGGCGGAGGCGCGCAGGTTGACGCTGCCCGTGCCGTCCGAGGTGCTTACGGTCGCCGTTGCGCTGCCGGAGGAAACCGTCTCCGACGGGTAGGTGGAGGTGACGGCGGAGATATAGCCGGTGTTGGCATAGGCCACGGTGGCGTTGTACTGCACCTTGGCCCAGGAGCCGGACTGGCTGAACACCGTGAGCACGGCTCCGGAGGGCGCGGTGCTGACCACGCGCGCGCTCATGCTGCCTTCCTCGCGGAGGTTGACGAAATCCGACGCCGTGACCGTCGCAAAGCCGATGATGGAGGTCGGCGTCTCCTCCGTGCCCGCAGGCGTACCGCTGATGGAGAGCGCGTTGGCGGGCACATAGCCCTTGAGATCGCCGAAGCGGATGAAGCACCAGGTGCCGTCGTTTGACAGCACGTCCACGATGGCGCCATTAGCGGCCGTGCCGATGAGGGAGGCGGTGGTGGACTTGGCGCAGCGGATGGCCAGCGAGGACCCCGCGCTCACCAGCTTCACGGTGCCCTTGCAAGCGCTCGTGTCCTCTTCCTCCAGGTCTGCGGGCTGCTCCACGGTCACCTGCTCCTCCGATGAATCGGCGCTCAAAATGGTGTTGGTAAAGCTGTGCTGCACCCGCTTGCAGCCTTCGTAGTAAAAGCCCAGAATCTGGTCATAGGTGTAGCCCAACTTGGCCATGTACATGGCGCCGCGCTGGCTCATGCCCATGCCGTGGCCGTAGCGGCGCGCCTCCAGCACAAAGTTGAACCCGCTCTTGGAGACGCTCCACAGCTCGTTGTCCAGGGACTGGATGCCCATGGACAGCAGGCTTTCCAGCTCGTCAAAGATGTCGCAGGTGACGGTCACGGTGGCCGTGGCGGAGCTTCCGGCGCTGTTTTTGGTAGCGGCGGTAAGGGTGAAGTCCATCTTGGTATACAGGCGGCTGGGAGACGCGTACTTGGGGGTATGCGCCGTCACGTTTTTGAGGGTTTGCAGGGTGGTATTGCTCTGTGTGGCCGAATACCCCATGCTCTGCAGCTTGGTCACGGCCTTGGTTTTGAGCAGGCTGATCAGGCCCGACGGGTTCATCGAGCTGGTCAGATCGGCATATACGGTTTTCTTTTTCACGGTGGAGCTGGGGTTGGCATAGTCGAAGGGGTCGTCCTTGACCTTCATATAGGCGTAGGCGGTGCCGGATCGGTCGATTTCGGTCTGGCCGCCGTTGCTGGCGGAATAGTAGGTGGTGATGTAGCTGGACCCGTACATGAGCACGATGCCCTTGGTGGCGTCCACGGCGGCCACACAGTTGGCGTTGCCCGACGGCGTGCCGCGGTACACCTGGTCGCTGGTGGTGTCCTTCACGTCGTAGAGGCCGGAGGCGCGGTTTTGCATCATGCGCACGGTGTAGGTACGCGCGGCCACGGCCTGCGCCTTGAGGGCCTCGATGTTGGTGGAGTTGCCCATCTCGTAGGGCAGCACGCCGTAGAGATAATTTTCGATATAGATGTTGGCGATGGTATAGAGCGTATAGCCGCTGCCGCTGGAAACGGCCTTGAAGGTCAGATCGCCCGGATAGGGATTGTTGCTTTCGCGCGCCTGGCTGATCTTGATGCCGTTGGTGCCGCTGGCGCTGTGCCGGCGGAGGGAAAAGCTGGTGCCCATATTGGTTTTGATCCCGTTATGGGTCAGCGTGATCGCGCCGGTGGAACTGCTGAAACCCACCGTGAGCGAGCTGCCGTTGGAAATGAATTCGCCCGTGGTGGAAATGCTGTAGTTGCCCACCACGGTCAGGTCCAGCCGGGAGGGGCTGCCCAGCGAGGACAGGTACACCCGCACCATGCCGTTCATGGCGGACGCCTTCGTGCTCAGCGGCGCGGAGGCCACCTGCACGTCGTCTACCGAAGTGGCGGCGGCATAAGGCGCGCTGCCCGTCAGCATGACGGCGATCGCGCAAAGGGCCACTGCTGCGCGCAGCCTCTCCTCCCCTACGTTCTTTGGCATCTCGGTCGTTCCTCCCTCGCATGGTTCGTAATACTTTCGTAACTATTTTGGATTGTACCACACGTTTCCCTGTTTGTCCATGCTCTTTGGGCAGGGAATGCTTACCTGCCTTGAGCTTGCTCCTGCGTATGAAACAGCCTTTGGGTCAGTTCACCCTCCGTCATGCTCTCGCTGATGCGTCCGGTATCGGGGTCCACCACCAGCAGCAGATGATAGCGAAGGTCCGAAAGGCGGCCGGCCATCCGCGCCAGCGTCAATCGAGACGGCGGCCCGGCGCAGGCGTAGGCGCCAACGGGCATCATGCGTCCCTCTGCGAGCTTGC
>USFL01000364.1 GCA_900553905.1 uncultured Eubacteriales bacterium
GCAGCTCTCCGGCGTGGGATAGCCGGTGGCGCTCAAGTTGGTCATGTAGTGGTTGCTGCGCCACTGGTTTTCGCGTGTCTGCAGGACCGATTCGCTCACCCCGCTGCCGAAGTTGAAGATCCACTCGTTCGTCTCCGGGTCGCGCTCGATGACGAAATCCACGTCCAGCTCGTTGCCGTTTCGCTCGATGATCTCGACCGTCTCCACGATGCTCCGGGTCAGCTCCCGGTACTGCGCGGCGGAGTTCTGGCTCGCGTCGCGGTAGAAGGTCACGTTGTAGATGTCCGCGTCACGGGCCAGAATGACCGCGTCCGCGTCGGTAATCATGCCGCGGCTGCCGCGCAGGGTGATGGTGGTGGTGCGGCGGCTCTCGGCGCTGTCCGCATACTCCTCGCTCTCCACCACCTGCAGGCGGAATACGCCCGTCAGCAGATACGCAAACATCCCCAGCGTGATGATCAAAAATACCAGATACCTGGCCCCCAGGTTGTACCCCTGACGGCCCCTGGGGTCCCTGATGCGTCTTGACAAAGAAACACCTCCTTCGTCGGTCGTCGGGAAAGCCCGCCGGTGGCGATCTTTCCCGCCGGGGCTTAAGAAATGTTTGCGCCGGGGGCGCAAACTCCCCGCCCGCCCGGCAAAGCCGGGCGATACGAATTCACTTTGGAGGGCCTGCGGGCCCTCCAAGCCTCCCGAAAGGTTTTTTTGACAGCCTGAAGCCTTGCTCCGCAAGGCTTGCCTTACGCCGCTTACCTCGCTTTCGCGATTTTGTAGATTCCCAGCCACCACCGGATCGGGAACTGGATCACCGCCGCGATGGCCGCGGTATACAGCACGCACACCAGCGCCCGGCCGAAATGCCCCCCGTCGAGGGCCACGCCGCTTAAGTACACGTAGATCAGGTTCACGCCCTCAAAGACCGCGGTGCTCAGCGCCGCGCACAGGGGGGTGCGGATGTGGGGGTTCCACTGGCGGGCGCGGCGGCCGGCGGCGCGCTCCTCCTCCAGCCGGCGCTCGCTCTTGTCGGAGAAGGCCAGCGCGCCCAGCATGCAGCACACGGGGTAGAGGATCAGCGCCAGATAGTCCAGCATCGGCAGCATGATCTCCAGCAGATACCCCACGGCGAGGGACATCAGAAACGTGTATTTTCGCCCCAGGCCGACCGTCGCCACGGCGATGATCGCCAGGGCGAGGCTGGGCGCGATGTCCCAGATGGACAGGTACTCCGCCGTGGTCGCCTGAAGCAGGTAGGCCAGAAGCGTCAGCACCGATACCTTGAGCAGCTTGCTTAGCACCGCTTAGTCCTCCTCCACCGACAGGTCCAGCGGCGGCGGCGTGGGGCTGGGCGTGGCCGTCGGCGGCAGGGTAAATCCGTAGCTCATGTCCGTGGCCGCCGCGTCGGGCACCTGATACTCGTAGCTTTCGCCGGGTTCGGGGGTGGACTCGGTGGGCGCCGGGGTCACGAGCACCTCCTGCCCGTCCCCGCCCACGGTCACGGTCGGACCGGGCGTGGGGCTGGGCGTGGGCGTGGGCGCGAGCTGGTAGAAGTCGCTGCCGATCTGCACCGTAGGCACGGGCACGGGCGAATCCAGCGGCGTGAAGCTGATGCCCTCGTCGGTCGAGGCGCGCTCCTCCACCGCCTGCGCGGCCGGCTGATAGCGCAGCACGATCACGTACTCGATGTGCTGAAAGTCCGCCTGCGGCTCGATGACGACGTACTGCTTGTTGCTCTCCATGCCGCGGGTGCTCTCGCGCACGGTGCCGATGGGGATGCCCTTGGGGAAGGAGCGGCCGTCGTTGAGGTTGCCCACGCCGCTGGTAACGACCACGTCGCCGGGACGGGGCAGGTTGTCCTCTGGCAGATAGTACATGCGGCACAGGGGCGTGCCGTCCACGCCGAGGGTGCCGCGCACGGTGCCCTGGTCGCGCGAGGACTGGATGAGCGCGGCGATGCTCGCCTCGCTGTCGATGATGGTGCGCACGGTGGATTTGGTGGGGGTCACGTTGTAGGTGTAGCCGACCATGGCGCCGTCCATGGTGACGGCCATGTAGTCCTCCACGCCGTCGTTGGACCCCTTGTTGATGGTAAAGACGGAGAAGTAGTTGCCGCTCTCCCGCCCGATGACGGTGGCCACGAGGGGGTTGAGGCTTTCGTTGACGGAGATCTCGTCGTAGAGGTTTTCATAGACGGTCAGCTTGTGCTGCATCTCCTCGGCCAGCATCGCGTCGTAGACCAGCTGCTCGTTTTCGGTCTTGAGCTGGTTGTACTCCAGCTCGATGCGGGCGCGCAGCTTGAGGGTGTAGAGGTAGTCCACGACCCAGTCCACCGCGGTGGAAAAGCCGCTCTGCAGGGGGGTCATCACGGCGGCCACGCCCTCCTCGGGCACGGCCAGCACGTCGTAGCCGGTGATGAGGGCGAGCAGATGCGTGGCCGCCAGGCCCATCAGGCCCACCACCAGCACGATGATCAGCGCCCGGCGCAGGATGCGCTTTGCGCGGCTGTCCTGCGGGCGCTTGCGTTCGGTTTTGGGTACCTTTAGCTTCATGCCTGACCTCCCGTATGTCGAAAAAGCTCGCCTGCGGCGATCTTTT
>USFL01000365.1 GCA_900553905.1 uncultured Eubacteriales bacterium
TGCCATGATATGCGGGGTATCTTCCGAAACGCAAAATGCCGGAAATGCTTGATATTCCAAGTCTTTCCGACATTTGCGAAGTGATGCCAAGGTAATCAAAAAATCGGTGGAACTTTTCTTTTAAAATAGCTTATACTTTCGAGATGGGGCGCTTTTCCCGCGTCCCAATTCCTCGTATCCGTCCACAATGTAAAAATTCCACGCCCATCTTGACAAAGGAAACCGGATGGGTGTAAAATCAAAACGCTGTTACGAAACAACGTTATGAATGGAGGACGACTCCTTGGCAAAACAGATCAAAGGCGTCTATGAAGCGATACTGGACTGTGCAAAGCAGGAGTTCTTGGAAAAGGGCTATAAGGATGCGTCTCTGCGCACCATCGCGCGCGAGGCAAATACCAGCACCGGCTCCATCTATACGCGCTTTCAGGATAAGGAAGGGCTGTTCAAGGCGGTCGTGGAGCCGGCCGTGGAAGAGATGCGGCGCATGTTCCTGCAGATACAGGAGCGCTTCCACTCCTTTGACGAGCAGACGCAGCGCGATGAAATGGGCCGCTATACCGCGCGCCATCAGATGGAAATGCTCGACTACATCTATGACCATTTCGACGAATTCCGCCTGCTGCTCAGCGGCGCGCATGGGACGCACTTCGCCCACTTTCTCGACGAACTGGTGGATATCGAGGTCGAATACACCTACAAGTACATGGAAGTGATCGGCTGTGAAAGCGTGAAGCAGGGTGTGGTCACGGAGGACTTCATCCACATGATCGTCACCGCCTATTTCAACGGCATGTTTGAGGTCGTGCGCCACGGCATGCCTAAGGAGGCCGCCGTCCGCTATATCGGCATGCTCAACCGCTATCACATGGCAGGCTTTGACACCATCTTTAACGCCCAATGCCCCTAGTGTAAACAGGTCGTTTTCCGCGGGACGGCCTTTTTGCAAGCCATACTGTTAGTCACAACAAACTCAAGGAGGGATCTCAATGCAGAAACAAAGCCCCATGCTGCGCCTGTGGCAGCTGGGCGCGCGCCATCACAGCGGCCTTGTGCGGGCGATCGTCTCCGCTTCGCTGGGCGTGCTGGGCGGCATGCTGCCCTATTTCGCGGCGGCGCAAATCATCATCGGCCTGCTCTCCGGGCGGACGGGATACGGCTTTTATGCCGCATGGTGTCTTGTCGCGCTGGCGGGCTTTTGCCTGCGCGCCCTGCTCTACACGCTGGCGCTGTCCATGTCCCATAAAGCGACGTTTTCCATCCTCAAGGAGATCCGCGAGCTCATCCTGCAAAAGCTGCCGAAGATGCCCCTTGGCACGGTCGTGGACACGCCGAGCGGCGAGATGAAACAGGTTATCGTCGATCAGGTGGAGTCCATGGAGCGGCCGCTGGCGCACCTGTTGCCGGAAATGACCTCCAACCTGCTGGCGCCTGTGTGCATACTGCTCTATCTGTTCTTCCTCGACTGGCGCATGGCGCTGCTCTCTATCGTCTCCATCCCCGTGGGCATGGCCCTGATGATGGGGGTGATGAAGAACTACGGCAAGCAGTACGAGGGGTCGGTAAAGGTCACGCAGGCGATGAACGCCACCATCGTCGAATATATCGGCGGCATCGAGGTCATCAAGGCGTTCAATCAGGGGAAAAACTCCTATGCAAAATTCGCCCAGCGCGTGCGCGCCAACGCCGCCTACTTCTACAACTGGATGAAGAGCTGCCAGCTGCCCATTTCCTTTTCCAAGGCAATCTCCCCGACGACGCTCATCACCATCCTGCCCGTGGGCTGGCTCCTTTACCAGAGCGGCAGCCTGTCCGTGGAGACGTTCATCACCGTCATCATCCTCTCCCTGGGTATTGCCGGCCCGCTGCTGGCGGCAATGGACTTCGTGGACAGCCTCGCCAAGGTGGGCACCATCGTGGGAGAGGTAGACGCCATCCTGAACGGCGAGGAACAAATCCACGCCACCCGGCCGGTTTCGCTGCCCAACCGGGACATCGCTGTCGAGCACGTTTCCTTCGGCTATCACGAGGACGCGGAGGTCCTCCACGACGTCAGCCTCAGCATCCCCTCGGGCAGCATGGTCGCCTTCGTCGGGCCCAGCGGCGGCGGAAAATCGACCATCGCAAAACTCATCGGCGGCTTCTGGGATGTAAAGAAGGGGCGCATCACCCTCGGCGGGCGCGACCTCAGGGACACCCCCCTCGCCCAGCTCTACGACAAGGTGGCCTTCGTTTCGCAGGATAACTACCTCTTTGACGACACCGTGCGCGAGAACATTCGCATGGGCCGGCTGGACGCCAGCGACGCCGAGGTGGAGGCCGTGGCGCGCGCCGCGGGCTGCGACGCCTTTATCCGCGCCCTGGAAAACGGCTACGACACGAAGGTGGGCGGCGGCGGGACGCACCTCTCCGGCGGCGAGCGGCAGCGCATTGCCATCGCCCGCGCCATGCTGAAGGACGCGCCCATCGTCATCCTCGACGAGGCCACCGCCAACGTCGACCCGGAGAACGAGCGCGACCTGCAGCGCGCCATCGCCGAGCTGACGCGCAGCAAGACGGTCATCATGATCGCGCATCGCCTGAAGACCGTGC
>USFL01000366.1 GCA_900553905.1 uncultured Eubacteriales bacterium
CCGCACCAGAACGGCCACGATCAGCAGCACCGGCGACAGCACCACAAGGGCACAGCCGGAAAGAATGACGTCCAATATTCGCTTGATATAACGGGCATAGATGCCCTGCTTAGACTGTTTCACAAAAATAACTTCCTATTTTTCCTTTTCTCACGCAAAGCAGGCGTGGATCAGCGCGATGATGCCGTCCACCTGCTCCTCCGTCAGCTTGTTGTCGCTGGGCAGGCACAGACCCCGCCGGAAAATGTCCGCGCCCACGTCGGGCACACCGCCGGCGATATAGGCGTTAGTGCGGCAGCGGAGGCTACCTTCCCGGCCCACGCACTCGTGCAGGCGGTACATGGGCTGCATGTGCATGGGCTTCCAGATGGGGCGGCCCTCAGCGTTGTACCGTGTCAAAACTTCCAAAATTTCCGTGGGGCAGGACTTCCCCGTCTCAGGACGGTAAAGGGCTTCGTTATCACTCCGCACCTGCGGGCACATGGCGTTCTCATCAATGATGAGGGCGGAGAGCCAGTAGTTCGGCTCGGTGCCGTCAACAATGGGGTTCATCGTCACCGGCAGATCCCGCAGTCCCTCACAATAGCGCTGATAAACGGCCTTCTTCTGGGCGATATGCTCCTCTAAATGGGGATACTGGCCCCGCACCACGCCTGCGACAACGTTGCTCATGCGGTAGTTGTAGCCGACCTCCTCGTGCTGATACCACGCGGCATTCTCCCGGGCCTGCGTCGCCCATTTGCGGGCACGGTTGGCGTCCTCAAGGGAGTTGGTCAGAAGGCAGCCGCCGGCAGAGCCGGTGATGATCTTGTTGCCGTTGTAGGAGATGGCGGCGTAGTCGCCGAAGCTGCCGCACTGCTTGCCGTTCACCGTCGCGCCCATGGCCTCGGCGGCGTCCTCAATGAGCAGCGCGCCGTGTTTTTCGCAGATGCGCTTGATCTCGTCCACCTTGGCGGGGAAGCCGTAGAGATGAGCCATGACCACCAGCTTCACCTCCGGATACAGGGTGAACGCCTTTTCCAGCGCGATGGGGTCCATGTTCCAGCTGTCCGCCTCGGTGTCGATAAAGACGGGGATGCCGCCCTCGTAGACCACAGGGTTCAGCGTGGCGTCAAAGGTCATGTCCGAGCAGAACACACGCCGTCCCTCAAGAGCGCCGTGGCTGATGGCAGGCTTGCCGTAGAGCCGCTCCCCTGCCAGCTTTACGCACAGATGCAGCGCGGCGGTGCAGCAGGCGAGGCCAACCGCATAACCGACCTCTGCTTTTTCGGCGGCGATGCGCTCGACCTCGTTGATATTCTCGCCCACGGTGCTCATCCAGTTGGTATCGTAGGCGAGACGGATATAATCCAGCTCCTCACCGTGCATGGTGGGGGTGGCGAGAAAGGCCTTCTGTGTGAAGGGTTTGAACGCGATTTTTTCAAGGGAAAACATACGGACACTTCCTTTTTTCAGATCATTCGGACTTCCGGCGGTCAGGAGACCGCAGGGGCAGGCGCTTCTACTTCCTCACCCTGCGCGGCGTTGACCTCCTCCGGTTCGTGGAAGGTAGGCACCACCCGGTGCAGCACCTCCCGGATGCAGGAGACGTCCTCCGTCCGCATGGTTTTTTCCAGCGCGTCATTCAATAACGTCAGCTTTCGTTCCAGCTCCTCCGGCGTCACCGGGGGCTGGTGCTCCACGAAGATCATGCCGTTGCCGGTTTTTTCCAGATCCCGGCTGGCGATCAGCAGCTCTTCGTAGAGCTTCTCGCCGGGGCGCAGACCGGTCTCCACGATCTCAATGTCCCGGTACGGCTCGTAGCCGGACAGACGGATCATGTTCTCCGCCAGCTCGATAATCTTCACCGGACGGCCCATATCCAGCACGAACAGCTCGTTCTGCTTGGCCATGGCCCCCGCTTCCAGCACCAGCTGGGCGGCCTCGGGGATCGTCATGAAATAGCGGATGATGCGCTTGTCCGTCACGGTGACAGGGCCGCCCGCTGCGATCTGGCGGCGGAACAGCGGAACCACGGAGCCGTTGGAGCCCAGCACATTGCCGAAGCGCACCGCAGCGAAGGTGGTCTGGGAGCAGCCGGCCATGGACTGCACCACCATTTCGCACAGGCGCTTGCTGGCGCCCATGACGGAGGTGGGGTTGACGGCCTTATCCGTGGAGATCAGGATGAACTTTTTGACGCCGTGGGCGTCTGCCGCCCGGACGGTGTTCAGCGTGCCGAACACGTTGTTGCGGATGGCCTCCTGGGGACTGGTCTCCATCAAGGGAACGTGCTTATGGGCGGCGGCGTGGAACACCACGTCGGGTTTGTAGGTATCAAACAGCAGTTCCAGCCGCCGGGGGTCCCGGACGGAGCCGATCTCCACGCTGAGGGGTAGCTCCCTGCCGTACTGGTACAGCAGCTCCTGCTGGATGTCGTAGGCGTTATTCTCGTAAATATCGAAGATGACAAGCCGTTTGGGACGGTGCTTGACGATCTGGCGGCATAACTCGCTGCCGATGGAGCCGCCGCCACCGGTGACCAGCACGGTGCGTCCGGACAGCAGCCCCTCCACGGCGGAAATATCCAGCTCGATGGTATCCCGGCCCAGC
>USFL01000367.1 GCA_900553905.1 uncultured Eubacteriales bacterium
GCTCCCCGGCGGGAATGTCCGAGGCGGGCATCAGGTCCTTGTCCAGGAAGGTGTCGTGCTGCACGAAAATGCCCAGCTCCGCATCCTCCGGGTAGTACATCTTTTCCACCACATCCACCATGTGCGCAAGCTCTTCCTCTGTGATGCCCAGCTCCCGGCGGCGGTTCTGGGAGGCGCGGCGCGCCTGGGTCACGAACAGGCCGATGCTCCAGGCCGCGATGCGGTTGGTGTACCAGTTGTTGTTGACGTTGTTTTCATATTCGTTGGGGCCGGTGACGCCATGAATCATGTATTTGCCGTGCCGCTTGGAAAAATGCACGCGGTCGGTATAGAAGCGCGCCACGCCGCACAATACGTCCAGCCCCTCGCGCAGCATGTAGTCCATGTCGCCGGTGTAGGTGGCGTAGTTGAAGATGGCATGGGCGATGGCGCCGTTGCGGTGGATCTCCTCAAAGGTGATCTCCCATTCGTTGTGGCACTCGACACCCGTGAAGGTCACCATGGGATACAGCGCGCCCTTGAGACCCTGCTGGCGCGCGTTGTGGTAGGCCCCGTCCAGCTGGAGCCAGCGATAGAGCAGCAGCTGCCTGGCTACGTCCTCGCCGGCAATGGCCATATACACCGGCAGGCAGTACGCCTCGGTATCCCAGTAGGTGGCCCCGCCGTATTTCTCGCCGGTGAAGCCCTTGGGGCCGATGTTGAGGCGCGCGTCGTCGCCGGAATAGGTGCTGAGCAACTGGAAGAGGTTGAAGCGGATGCCCTGCTGGGCCGCGTCGTCGCCCTGGATGGTCACGTCGCAGCCTGCCCAACGGTCGCGCCAGGCGGCGGTATGGGCATCCCGCAGCGCGCCGTAGCCCACCTCGCGGGCGCGTGCGGCAGCTTTGAGCGACAGGGTATTGAGCACCTTTTCGTCATAGTCGCGGCTGGTGAAGCACAGCGCGTACTTCTCCAGCACGGCGGTTTCACCGGCCTGCACATCGCCCTCGTAGCGGGTTTCCACATACCCGCTGTCCAGCCTGCGCCCGGCCATCTCCAGCTCGTCCGCCCAGCAGCTCATGGCGGCGCTCACGGCAAAGCGCGGCGTGCCGAACGGGTTTTCCTTCGTTTTGGTCAGCAGGGCCAGCGCGTCCTCGGTTTCTTCCTCCTCCAGCATGTCCCAGAAGGTTTCGTCATAATTGCTGTCCAGATTGCGCACATTGGCGTCCAGATAGGGCCGCATCGTCACATGTGCGTCATAATCCGGCGTGAGGCTGTAGCGCACGGCCAGCAGCTCCTTCTGCGCCAGCGAAACAAAGCGCTCCGCCTCCACCTGCACGTCGCCCCGCGCCGTGCGCACGGTGAAGCGGCGCAGAAACAGGCCGTTTTGCATGTCCAGCTCACGGTAGAACGACTGCACAGTGGCGGTGTTCAAGTCCAGCGCTTCGCCATCCACCTCGACATGGATGCCGTTTAAGCGCACGGCATTGATCACCTTGCCAAAATACTGCGGATAGCCATTTTTCCACCAGCCCACCCGCGTCTTGTCGGGAAACCACACGCCGCCGATATACGTGCCCAAATGGGTGTCGCCGGTATAGTCCTCCTCGAAGTTCCCGCGCATGCCCATATAGCCGTTTCCCGTAGAGGTGAGGCTTTCGGACAGGCGCATGCATTCCTTGTCCAGTCCCGTTTCCAC
Source organism: uncultured Eubacteriales bacterium (assembly GCA_900553905.1). Classification (GTDB taxonomy): domain Bacteria; phylum Bacillota; class Clostridia; order Christensenellales; family Aristaeellaceae; genus Limiplasma; species Limiplasma pullistercoris. The sequence goes on from USFL01000367.1 coordinate 1,676, forward strand.
AACCTTCCAGGGATGAATCTCAAAGCTCATCGCAGCGGTCTCCTTTCGCTTGTGCAATCGTTTGTACGCTTTTCTTTATCGTACTGTATCGGGTGCGGATTGTCAAGGGGCAGTTTCCGGCGCGCCCACAGCAGCGGAGCGAATACCAGCACCAGGCAGGCCAACCCCGCCGGAGCATACAGACCGTCCACAATTCCCTCAAATCCCACCAGGGACACCGCCAGCGGCGGCCCAATCGTCAGCACGGCGCGCAGATACGGGCCGCATTCCCGAGCCGCCCCATCCAGCGCGCACAGCACCGCCGCCAGCGACGTAAACACCGCCAGATACATCAGCCCAGCGCTGACGAGAAAGCCGGTCCGCCCGAACTGCGCCAGCAGCCGGACGATGGGAAACGCCTCCGTCAGCAGCTCCGGATGCCGGCGGTATACGCCATCGCTGAGCAGGAGCAGCGCTGCCACCGCCGCCCCAAGCCCCGCGCAGAGAAGGACCGTCCGACGCGCTGTACCCTGCGCGCACCGGCACACCACCCCGATGGCCAGCGCCAGGTTCATGGCCGCATAGGCAACGGCGCGCATGGCCGCCCGAAAGAGCGGCTCCGGCTCCCATGCAAGCAGCGCGGCAGAGGACTCGCCCAAACCCAGGCGCGCGGCCAGCAGCGCGCTCACCAGCAGCGCCGTAAGCAGTCCGCTGATCCAGCCCAGCGCCCCAAGGCTGCGCCGCCCAACCCTCCATGCCATCAACAGTGTGCCCACAGCGCCGATGGGATATGCCCATTCGCTGGGCCACATCAGCATGACCAGCCATCCGGAGGCCGAAATCATGGCTCCGCCCGTCACCGCCAGCATCATGGCGGCGCACAGGCGCGCGCCTATGCGCACCCA
>USFL01000368.1 GCA_900553905.1 uncultured Eubacteriales bacterium
GCCCTTGCTTTTTGCCCAAAACAGGTCTATCCTGTTGGATGGCTCCGGGAGGGGCCTATCCTTATTGAATGAGGGTGATTGCATGCAGGTTTTAACGTTGGTTCTCAACCGCACGGAGTGCCTGGAGGAATTGTTGGAGGCGCTGCTGAAAAGCGGCATTCACGGCGGCACGGTGCTGGAGAGCACCGGCATGATGCGCGTGATCGACCAGAGCGGCGACGATCTGCCCATGTTTTCGGCGCTGCGGCAGCTGTTCGATCCGGAGCGCAAGAGCAGCAGGACCCTGGTCATGGTGCTCGACGACGCGCAGGTGGCGGTGGCGCGCGAGGTGATCAACCGCGTGACCGGCGGGCTGAACCAGCCGGACACGGGCATTCTGTTCGCGGTGCCGGCGCTGTTTGTGGAGGGGATGCAGAAATGAACACACTGCTGGCGCTGTCCATCGCCATCGCGGCCGGGCTGGCGGTGAGCCGTCTGGCGCGGCTGGTGCGTCTGCCCAATGTGACGGCCTTTCTGGTGGGCGGCCTGATCATCGGCCCGTCGGTGCTGGGCATTCTGCCCCGCGAAACGCTGGACGGCTTTTCCGTGGTGACCGAAGCCGCGTTGGGCTTCATCGCCTACTCCATCGGCGCGGAATTCAAGATGAGCTACCTCAAGCGCATCGGCGCCAAGCCGCTGACCGTCACGGCCTTTGAAGGTCTGGGCGCGGTCATTCTGGTGGACGTAGTGCTGATTGGCTGCTCTCTGGCGGGCGTGCCGGGATTTGATCTGCCCATGTGCGTGGCGCTGGGCGCCATCGCCGCGGCCACCGCGCCCGCGGCCACGCTGATGGTCATCCGTCAGTACAAGGCGCGCGGCCCGGTGAGCGAAATGCTGTTGCCTGTGGTCGCCATGGATGATGCGCTGGGTCTGATCGCTTTCGCCATTTCCATGAACATCGCCCAGACGCTGCAAAGCGGCGCCGCCATGACGGTGCAGGGCATGCTCCTTTCGCCCCTGCTGGAAATCGTGGGCTCGGTCGTGCTGGGCGCGGCGCTGGGCCTGCTTATGAGCCTGCTGGCGCGCTTCTTCCGCTCGCGCGGAAACAAGCTGGCGCTGACCATCGCCTTTGTGTGCCTGGCGCTGGCGCTGTGCGACATGTGGGGCCTTAGCAACCTTCTTTGCATCATGATGATCGGCGCGGTGATGACCAACCTCTGCCCCGCCGCAGGCGTGATCATCGAGCAGACGGACCGCTTCACCCCGCCGCTGTTCCTGCTGTTCTTCGTCATTTCCGGGGCGGAGCTGGATCTGTCCGTGCTGCCCACGGTGGGGCTGGTGGGCGCCTGCTATGTGGTGGTGCGCGTCGCAGGCAAGTGGCTGGGCGCGTTTCTGGGTTCGCGCGTGGTCAACGCCCATCCCAACGTGCAGAAGTATCTGGGCTTTACGCTGATTCCCCAGGCGGGCGTGGCCATCGGCATGGCGCAGCTCGCCCTCACGCGCCTGCCGGCCTACGGCAGCCGCATCCAGGCCGTGGTGCTGGCCGGCACGCTGATCTATGAGCTGGCCGGCCCGGTGATCACCAAGCTGGCCCTGAGCCGCGCGGGCGAGATTCCCGCCTCAGCCGGGGAGGCCGGCACGGCGAAGGGCTAAGCGCACAAACCGCAAAGCAGGGGCGGGACGGCCGGGCGCCGTCCCGCTCGTGCTTTCCGCGAAACCCTCCAAAGGATCATAAAAGGTTTGCGGGGGATCTGACGGGCCTTCACGCCATCCTTCACCGTCGGCTTCCCGCCCCCCTTTGTCCATCAGCAGGGCCAGGACGATACCCTCGGCAATGTTCATCATCAACCACCCTGTCTTTCGTATCTTCGCCGGCAAGGTCCATGCCGGCGACGCTTTGCGCCCACGTTTTGAATCGTTTCGCCCCCGGCGCGAAAGAATCCTGTCAAGCGTCCGGCCTTCTGGGGCCGCGGCGCGCCGTGCAAAGGCCCGGCGGTTTGGCGGCAGGGCGGGCCGAAGCGCCTGCCGCGCGGGGCGGCAGGGCGGGTCCCCGTTCGGAGCGGGCCCGCCCCCCTTTCCGCCCGCCTGTCAGGCCGTGCGGTTGAGCTTGACGATCGTCATGTTGAAGATGCCGTCCGTGGCCTGAACGGGGCTGCTGTAAAACAGGCTCAGGGTCGTCTCCGACGGCGCATTGATGAGAAAGTTCGCCGAGCCGCCCGCGGAGGTGCCGTTGACGCTCGTGGCAAAGTACACGGAGGTTTCCATATGCGACGTGCCGTTGTAGCTCGGCGTGACCTGCATATAGCTGGCGGTGCGGTAAATGGCCGATATGCTGTACGCCACGAGGTAATAGCCGGGCTGGAGGGTGATGCGCGAAAAATCGGTCTGGACGATATTGCCCGTGGGGTCGGTCACATCCGGGAACATGGTGATGAGGCTGTTCTTGTCCCACAGGGCCTGAACGTTGGCAAAGGAGGCGAACACATCCTCCGGAGCCGCGCCCGTCGCGCCTGTCGCCCCCGTCGCGCCCGGAAGTCCCGGCAGACCGTCCGCCCCCGTGGGGCC
>USFL01000369.1 GCA_900553905.1 uncultured Eubacteriales bacterium
GCAGGTTGTCATAGTCCGCACCATCTGCCGGATAGATGCCGCAGAACACCATGGGGGTCACCTTGCGGTAGCCGGGCAGAGGCATGTCCGCAGGGCGGGCTGCGTCGGTGATGGTATCGCCCACACGGGTATCGGCCACGTCCTTGATGGAGGCGGAGACATAGCCCACGTCGCCGGGGTAGAGCGCATCGCAGGGCGAATAGCCGGGTCGGCAGGTGACCACCTCCACCACGTCAAATTCGCTGCCTGTCTGCATCAGCCGCATGCGCATGCCCGGCTTGACAGTGCCCTGCATCACACGCACAAAGCAGATGGCGCCGCGGTAGTTGTCGTAGAAAGCATCGAAGATCAGCGCCTGCAGAGGCGCGCTTTCATCGCCCGTGGGCGCGGGGATGTGTTTGACGATCGCCTCCAGCACGTCCCGGCAGTTTTCACCCGTCTTAGCCGAGACCATCGGCGCCTCGGAGGCATCCAGCCCGATGACGTCCTCAATTTCCTTTTTTACCTCTTCGGGCTGTGCGGAAGGAAGATCAATCTTGTTGATGACGGGGATGGTTTCCAGATCGTGCTCCAGCGCCATGTAGACGTTGGCCAGCGTCTGCGCTTCGATGCCCTGCGTGGCGTCCACCACCAGCAATGCGCCCTCACAGGCCGCCAGCGCGCGGCTGACCTCGTAGCTGAAGTCCACGTGGCCGGGGGTGTCGATGAGGTTGAGGGTGTAGGTTTCCCCATCCAGCGCCGTGTACTGCATACGCACGGCCTTGGATTTGATGGTGATGCCGCGCTCGCGCTCCAGCTCCATGGAGTCGAGAATCTGCTCTACCATCTGACGCTGCTCAAAAACGCCCGTCATCTCCAAAAGACGGTCGGCCAGCGTGCTCTTGCCGTGGTCGATGTGGGCGATGATGCAAAAGTTACGGATATGGCTCAGCCGGTCTGCGTGCAAAAAATCCCCTCCAAAACAAGCGGAATCCAACATTCTCTATCATATCGGATTCGAAGGGAAAATGCAAGCGGGAAGGGCATTGTCAAAAATGGCGCGGCGAGGCTGCCGACGCCGCGCATTATGCCGTAAAATGCCGCATTTTGTCTTGACAGCGTCCTTCGCGTCTGCTATCGTTAAAGAAAAAAGCAGGGAAGGGCACGGTGCGGGTCATGATCGTCATCGGAATCTGCGGGGCCAGCGGAAGCGGCAAGAGCACGCTGGCGGAGGAGCTTTGCCGGGCCATTGGCAAAGGGTGCCTCGTTATCAACCATGACTGCTATTATCGGGACCACCCCAGCCTCACCTTTGAGGAACGGTCTCTGCTCAACTACGACGAGCCGGAAATCTTCGATCATGATCTGTTTCTGGAGGATATCAAGCTTCTTCTGGAAGGAAAACCCATCACCCGCAAGCGCTACGACTACACTCAGCATCGTCGCGCCGATACGGACGAGCTGATCTATCCGCCGGATGTGCTCATCATCGAAGGTATCCATGTGTTCTATGACGAGCGGCTGTGCGAATTGATGTTCCTCAAGCTCTACATGAGCGTGGAGCCGGACATCTGCCTGCTGCGCCGCATCACCCGCGACATCAACGAGCGCGGCCGCAGCATCGAAAACATTTCGGTGCAGTATTTGAGCACCGTCAAGCCCATGTATGACAAGCACATCCGCAATTACATCGAGCTGGCTGACGTGATTGTGGCGCACGGGGGACGCAACGCGCGTATCGTGGACATCCTCGCCGGCTATGTGCGCGACGAACTCAGGCTTCGCGGCGTGGAGGAAGAATAAGGGGGCATACCTGATGGAGCAGGTGGCGCTGGGCAACGTCATGGTTGACTGCGGCGACGAGCGGGCGCTTCAGGCCTTTTACGCCGAGCTGCTGGGCTGGGAACGCTGCGAGCTGTTTGCAAAACCCGCCGTGCGAAGCGAAGCGGGTATGGTGTTCCTGTTTGAGGAAATCGAAGGCTATGTGCCTCCCGTATGGCCGGAGGAACCGGGCAGGCAGCAAAAGCAGATGCATTTTGATTTTCAGGTTGAGGATGTGGAGGCGGCGGTTCGCCATGCGCTGGCGCTGGGCGCGGTCAAGGCGGCGGAGCAGTTTGGCGGGGACGACTTTGTCACCCTGCTGGACCCGGCGGGGCATCCCTTCTGCCTGTGCCGCAAGTGAAGGCGTACATTCAAAAAGCGGAGAAAAGGTCAAATGCCTTTTCTCCGCTTTTTGCCATGCATTTTACCGTCCCATCAGCCGCCGTCGTCCGTCGTCCAGATACTGGCCCAGATCGTGCATGTTCTCCAGCGCGCGACCGCAGCCCATCACAACATTGGTCTGCGGGTCCTCGGCGCAGGAGCAGGGCACCTTGAGCGCGTCGGCAATGGCTTCGCACAGGCCGAACATCTCTGCGCCGCCGCCGGAAAGGAGAATGCCATATTCGAAGATATCCGCCGCCAGCTCCGCCGGGGTATGCTCCAGCACGCCGTGAATGCTTTCGATCAACTGCTGGAGCGGCTCGTCTATGGCCTCGGTGATATCGTCGCTGGTGATGCGCATG
>USFL01000370.1 GCA_900553905.1 uncultured Eubacteriales bacterium
CGCGAGCTGGGGGGCGAGTTGGAAAGCCTGTTTCACAGCTTTGCGCAAAAGCATTGTCCCGCCGGTTCACGCATCGTGGGCAGCATGCAGCGAAGCCTGCCCACCACGCTGTGCGCGGCCATCGCGGGCGGTCCCTCCTTTGCGAGCGATCTCTGCTTCCTCTGGGCGGGCGACAGCCGCGGCTATGTGCTGAATGCAGAAGGCCTGCATCAATGCACCCGCGACCACCTGCGCGGCGACCCGGACCCCTTTGAAAGCCTGTACCGTGACCGGCCCCTGAGTGCGCTCATCAGCGCCGACGCGCCCGTGGCGCTCAGCCTCCGCCGCCTTCGTGTACCCAAGCCCTGCGTGTTGCTTGTTGCGACCGACGGGGCCTTCGGCTGTCTGCCCACGCCCATGGAGTTTGAAATGCTGCTGCTCAACACCCTGCGTGCCAGCACCGACTGGGACGGCTGGGAACGGCGGCTGCTGAACCAGCTGAAAAAGGCCGCACATGACGATGCGACGGTGCTGCTGGCCCCGCTGGGGTTTGAGACCATCGAAGACGCGCGGGAAGCTTTTGCGCCCCGGCGTGCACTGCTGCAAAAGCGCTTCATCACCCCCGTACGCCGAAAGCGGCGGGACATTGCTTTTGCGCGCGGCAAATGGCAGGAGTATCGCACGGCGTATGACTGGACGGAGGGAGGCACCCATGAGCGGTTTGATTGGCGGGTATAGGCCCCTTACCCCCCTGCGCACCGTGGGCAGCGGGAGCGCACGGTGGTGCATTGCGGCGCGGGGGCTGGAAAAGTACTTTCTCAAGCAGTTTCTCTCCCCTGTCTACCCGGCAGACCCCTCAACGCCGCTGGGCCAGCGCCAGCGCGAGCGCTGCGAGGCCTTCGAGGGGCAGAAGCAGCGTCTCTATGCGGCGCTGTCCTGCGTGATCGGGGATACGCTGGTGCCTGTGCTGGATTTCTTCCGCTTCGAGCGTCGCTACTATGCCGCCAGCGAAGCGGTATTTCCTTCCGACCTGACGGCGGGCGATGCGGCGGCACTGGATGAGCGCGCCAAGCGGCAGGTGCTTTCGGACCTTGCGCTGTGTCTGCAGCGCCTGCACACGCAGGGCGTGGTGCACGCGGACCTCAAGCCCGACCACGTGCTGCTGCTCAAGCGACCGACCGGTTACCGCATCCGTCTGATTGATCTGGACAGCGGCTTTCTCAAGGATGACCCGCCCCAGAACCAGCGTGATCTGGAAGGAGACCCCGTCTACCTTTCGCCGGAAGCATTTCTCTACATGGCGGGACAGGATGCACCTTTGGGCCCAAAGCTGGATACCTTCGCCTTCGGCTTGCTGATTCATCGCGTGTGGACGGGCGACCTGCCCGGTTTCGATCATGCCAAATACACCTACCTTTACGAGGCGGCCCTCGATGGGGGAGATATCGCCCTCTCCCCCACGCTGCCCGTCAAGCTGCGGGACGCGGTGCTGCGCATGCTGGACCCAAAGCCGGACAACCGTCCCGAAGATGCCGAGGTGACCAATTTGCTGTCCATATCCCCGGAAGATGACCGGCCGCCTCAGGACGCACGTCCCCTCAACGGCCTGAGCCGCTTCATGAAGCCCGCGCCATAGCAGAAAAAGCGCTTTCCGAAGGCATACAGCCCGGAAAGCGCCTTGTTTTTCTTTGCTTGTCAGGAATGGATGGCCCGGCCCTCCAGCGCGTCCAGCGCCTCGCCTACCGCCTCCAGGAAGGTCGGATGCGGCCGCACGGCACGCATGAGCTGCGTGGCGGTCAAACCATTGGCGATGGCCACGGTGAAGGAGTCGATCATGTCAGTGGCACGCTCACACATGAGCTGTGCGCCCAGCACGCGGCCATTCTCCGCGCTCACAACCACCTTGATGAACCCGCGCTGGCCGCCCGCGATCAGCGTGCGACCATTCGCACCCATGAGGGCCTTCCCCACTTTGACCTCTATGCCTCGCTGCTGGCAGTCCGCCTGGGTAAGCCCCACGCTGGCGATCTCGGGCGAAACGTACACGCACGCAGGAATCGCAGTAAGGCACAGCGGCGCTTTCTCCCCAGCCAGCGCGTGCACGACCGTCAGCCCCTGTGCCGAGGCCACGTGTGCCAGCATCATTCCGCCAATGGCATCCCCGATGGCGTAGACACCCGGCAGGCTGGTTTCAAAGCGCTCGTTCACGCGGATGAAGCCGCGTTCCATGTCCGGCGCCACGCCCGGCGCACACAGGCCGTCGGTGTTGGGCCTGCGGCCCACGGCGGCCAGCACGGCGGACGCGGTGAGCGTTTCTCCGCCGTCCAGCTCCATGATGACGCCCTCGCCGCCTTCCACGATGCGGCGTGCCAGGGCCCGCGTATGCACGGTCATGCCCTGCCGCTTGAAAATCATCTGCAAATTCTGCGAGATCTCCCGATCCATTTGGGGAAGCAGCCGCTCCTGCGCCTCCACGATGGTCACTTTCGTGCCCGTAGCCGCATAAAAGGCCGCCATCTCCACGCCAACCACGCCGCCGCCCAGAATGAGCAGGC
>USFL01000371.1 GCA_900553905.1 uncultured Eubacteriales bacterium
CCGAACTTGCCGTCCACCTTGCCCTTGTAGTACCCCTTGCTTTTAAGCTTGGACTGCATCTCGCGCACATCCTGGCTTTCCTCGCCATAGGGGATGGTGTTATAGGCCAGCGCGGTCGCCACCACCGACAGGCAAAGGATCAGCGCCATCAGAAATGCGGCAAAACGCACAAAGGACATTCTCATACCCCTTCCTCCTTTCCTTTGTTTCAGTATACCGCAAGTGGGACGTCTTGCCAAGGGGAAAAAGAAGCGGAGGAAAAACCTTTGTGATATCTTTACAAAGCCTGGCGTGTTTTGATATAATCACATGAGATGTGCGCCTGTAGCTCAGCAGGATAGAGCGGCCGCCTCCTAAGCGGCAGGCCGTGGGTTCGAATCCCGCCAGGCGCGCCAGGCGCCGCAGAAATATGCGGCGCTTTTTTTCATGTTTGCCAGGGGAGGGGCTGGACGCAAACCCCTTGACGCATATGGGGCGGAGTGCTATAATACCCCGTGAATCGGCCCAATTGGGCGTGGAATGATGGAAGCGAAGGAAGTGGATAGCAGGATGATCATGCGTGCAAGAAATGTGCTGTGCCTTGTCATGGCGCTGATGATGGCCGTTTCCGTCTGCCTGGCGGAGGAGACGCCCAGCTTGAAGGATGACTTTTATGCGGTGGTGAACGCCGAATGGCTGGAGCAGACGGAAATTCCCTCGGACGCTCCGGAAGTGAGCGTCTTTTCCGAACTGGGGGACCAGGTCCAGGAGGTGCTCAAGGCGGACTTCCAGGCCATGCTCGACGGCGAGAAGGCTGTGCCGGAAGAACTGACAGACTTCATCGAGCTCTACCGGCTGGCGGCGGACTATGAAACCCGCAATGCCCTGGGCGCGGAGCCGCTCAAGCCGTACCTTGAGAGGATCGAAGCGCTGGACGGTATGGACGCGCTGCGGGAAAACCTGGCAGACCTGATGATGGCGGGCATGCCTCTGCCCTTTGGCGTGACAGTGATGGCGGATATGGCCGATGCCTCCGTCAACGCGCTGTATATGGGGCCCTGCGCGCTCTTCCTGTCGGTTAAGGACTATTATCTCGATGATGCCACCCGTACCACGCTGCAGGGCGTTTACGGCCAGATGTCCAAGAACCTGCTGGTGATGGCGGGCAAGACCGAGGAGGAGGCCGCGGAGATCGTATCCCAGGCGCTGGCCTTTGACGAAAGTCTAGCGGCCTACAGCCGTACCGCCGAGGAGAGAAGCGACGCCACCGTCAGCTATAACCCGCAGCCTCTTGCGCAGCTGGACGAGCAGGTGGAGAATTTTGACCTGACCGCCCTGCTGGGAGACCTGATGAAAGAGGTTCCCGAAACCGTCATCGTGACCGACCCCGCCTATTTTGAGGCCCTGGATGAACTGGTCAGCGACGAGACCTTCCCCCAGATGAAGAGCTGGATGCTGGTGGCGATGGTCAACGCCGTCGCCCCCTACCTCAGCGATGACTTCCGCGTGCAGGCCGCCGCCTTCAGCCTCGCGCTCAGCGGCGCCGCTGAGCCGACCGGCGCGGAGGAGGCCGCCTATAACGTGGCGATGGGCGTGTTTAGCGAGGTTGTGGGCATCTATTACGGCAAGACCTATTTCGGCGAGGAAGCGCGCCAGGACGTGCAGGCCATGGTGGAGCAGATAGTGGATGTCTACAGGCAGCGCCTGACCGAGAACGAGTGGCTTAGCGACGAGACCCGCGAGATGGCCATCCGCAAGCTGGACCACATGAGCATCCATGTGGGATACCCGGATGAGGCAAGGCCCATGTACGCGCTGCTCAAGACGGTGCCCGCCTCCGAGGGCGGCACGCTGGTAGATAACATGATGGCGTATACCCGTGCGTCGGCGGAGTATGTCCTCGGCCTCTGCGGACAGCCTGTGGACCGCAGCGAATGGCCCCTGAGCGCGAATACGGTCAATGCCATGTACACGCTCACCAACAACAGCATCAACTTCCCCGCCGCCATCCTTCAGGAGCCGTTCTACAGCCTGGAGCAGTCCGCTTCCGCCAACTACGGAGCCATTGGCGCGGTCATCGCGCATGAAATTTCCCACGCTTTCGATCCCAACGGCTCCAAGTTTGACGAAAACGGTTCGCTGGCCAACTGGTGGACCAAGGAGGACCTGGCGAAGTTTGAAGAGCTGTCCCAGGCGATGATCGAAGAATTTGACGGCCTGCCCTTTGCGGGCGGAACGGTCAACGGCACCCTGACCGTGACGGAAAATGTAGCCGATGCGGGCGGCCTGTCCTGCGCGCTGGAGGCGCTCAAGCAGACCGAGGACGAGCCAGACCTGGAGGCCTTCTTCACCAGCTGGGCCAGGGCGTGGCGCAACAAGGCCACCGAAGCCTATATGAATCTGAACCTGACCATGGACGTGCACGCGCCCTCCAAGCTGCGCGCCAATATCCAGCTGCAGAACCTCGATGATTTCTTCACCACCTTTGGTATCGAGGAGGGCGACGGCATGTACCGCGCGCCCGAGGACCGCGTGTCCATCTGGT
>USFL01000372.1 GCA_900553905.1 uncultured Eubacteriales bacterium
CGCGCGTTTTCGGTTTTATTTGAGCCAGCGCGCCTGAAGCGCCTGCCAGGCCGGGTCCACGTCCAGCGTGGCGAAGTAGTCGCGCGGGGTTTCGGCCCGGCGAATCAGCTCGAAGCCGCCGTCCTCGCGCCAGAGGACCTCCTTGCAGCGCAGCTTGCCGTTGTAGTTGTAGCCCATGCTCAGGCCGTGCGCGCCGGTGTCGTGGATCACCAGCAGGTCGCCGATCTCGGTTTTGGGCAGCGGGCGGTCCACGGCGAATTTGTCGTTGTTTTCGCACAGGCTGCCGGTCACGTCCACCAGCTGGTCGTGGGGCAGGTGCTCCTTGCCGGGAATGGTGATGTGGTGGTACGCGCCGTACATGGCGGGGCGCATCAGGTCGCAGGCGCAGGCGTCCAGGCCGAGGTAGTGCTTGTGGATGCGCTTTTCGTTGATGATATGCGTCACCAGCCAGCCGTTGGGGCCGGTCATGTAGCGGCCCAGCTCGGTCTTGATGGCTACGCCGCGGATGCCGTTGTCCGTGAAGGCGTGGCGGTACTCGCGCGCCACGCCCTCGCCCACGGCGCGGATGTCGGTTTCGGGCTGGTCGGGCCGGTAGGGAATGCCGATGCCGCCCGACAGGTTGACAAAGGCCAGCGGCATGCCGCTCTCCCCCATCAGCTCGCGGCCGGTCTGAAACAAAAGCCTTGCCAGCGCGGGGTAATAGGCGGGGTCGGTGGTATTGCTGCTAAGGAAGGCGTGCAGACCGAAGCGCGCGGTCCCCAGGTCCTTGAGGCGCAAAAGCGCCTGGCTTAGCTGCTCGCGCGTCATGCCGTACTTGGCGTCGCCGGGGTCGCCCATGATGGCGTTGCCGATGCGGAAGGTGCCGCCGGGATTGAAGCGCAGGCACACCGTTTCCGGCACGCCGCCGTTTTGCGCCAGCGTGTCCACATGGGTGATGTCGTCCAGGTTGATGTACGCGCCCAGCCGCCGGGCGAGGGAAAACTCCTCCCCGGTCACGTCGTTGGCGCTGAACATGATGTCCGCCCCCTGAAAGCCGCAGGCGTCGGCCAGCATCAGCTCGGTCACGCTGGCGCAGTCCACCCCGCAGCCCTCCTCCTTCAGGATGCGCAAAATGGCGGGCGTGGGCAAAGCCTTGACCGCGAAATACTCGCGGAAATCCTCGATTTCGCCAAAGGCGTCCTTGAGCGCGCGCGCGGTCTGGCGGATGCCGCGCTCGCTATAGAGATGAAACGGCGTTTCAAACTTTTGCGCCGCCTCGAAAACCACCTGATCCTTCAGGGAAACATTCGGCATGGAAATATCCTCCTCGCTGCGCCCGCGGCGCTATGAAACGCAGCTATTGTAACACAGCCCCGGCGCGAGGGCAACGGCAGATTTCGGCTGCGCCCGCGCTTTTTTTCGACAAAACCCGCGCCGGGCACTGGCGCTTTTCCATCCGGTATGCTATCATATGCGATGAAATCAACCGGTGGAAGGAGACGGTCCTCATGGAAAGCAACAAGCGGCCCGACAGCATGGCGCGCATCAACACGCCGGAGCTGGCGCAGGCCTTTATCGACGAACAGGTGGCGGCCCTGCGCGCCCAGGTGGGCGACAAGAAGGTGCTCCTGGCCCTGTCCGGCGGCGTGGACAGCTCGGTGGTGGCGGCGCTGCTCATCCGCGCAATCGGGAAGCAGCTGGTATGCGTGCACGTCAACCACGGCCTGATGCGCAAGGGCGAGAGCGAGCAGGTGGTGGAGGTCTTCCGCAACCAACTGGGCGCCAACCTGATCTACGTGGACGCGGTGGACCGCTTCCTCACCCGCCTGGAGGGCGTGAGCGACCCGGAGCAGAAGCGCAAGATCATCGGCGCGGAGTTCATCCGCGTGTTCGAGGAGGAGGCCCGCAAGCTGGAGGGCATCGAGTTCCTCGCCCAGGGCACCATTTACCCCGACATCGTGGAAAGCGCCGGCGTCAAGGCGCACCACAACGTGGGCGGCCTGCCCGACGACCTCAAATTCGACCTGGTCGAGCCGCTGCGCCTGCTCTTCAAGGACGAGGTGCGCCAGGTCGGCGCGGCCCTGGGCCTGCCCGACACCATGGTCTACCGTCAGCCCTTCCCCGGCCCCGGCCTGGGCGTGCGCTGCCTGGGCGCCATCACCCGCGACCGCCTCGCCGCCCTGCGCGAGTCCGACGCCATCCTGCGCGAGGAATTCGACCGCGCCGGCCTGACCTCCAAGGTCTGGCAGTTCTTCACCATCGTGCCCGACATGCGCTCCACCGGCGTGCGCGACGGTGCGCGCGTCTTTGACTGGCCGGTGATCATCCGCGCGGTCAACACCGTCGACGCCATGACCGCCACCGTGCCCGAGCTGCCCTGGGCGCTCCTCAAGCGCGTGACCGACCGCGTGCTCAGCGAGGTCCCCGGCGTGTGCCGCGTGCTGTACGATCTCAGCCCCAAGCCCGTGGGGACGATTGAGTGGGAATGATTTCAGAGGCCCGGAAAAGCCTGATATGACTGGGTTTTTGAGG
>USFL01000373.1 GCA_900553905.1 uncultured Eubacteriales bacterium
CACGGTCAGCCATCCCAGCGGCAGCTATGTGAACCTGCGCTCCTCGGCCAACATGTCCATCAACAACGTGCTTGCCCGCATGGCCAGCGGCACTTCGGTGCAGGTCCTCATCCCCGGCTCGGAATGGACCAAGGTGTCCTACGGCGGCACCACGGGCTATATGCTCACCTACTTCCTGAAATAGCCGCGCGCCGGTACACATGCGCCAGCAGGCGCAGCACCACCATGCACAGCATGGCCAGCGCGCATACGTAATACCCGCCGCCCCGCACGTACAGCCACTTAAGCGGCGTACCTGCGGGCGCGGCGCTCAAGAACAGATAATTTGTGTTTAGGGCGCGGTTGAACGCCGCCACCGCCAACAGATAGCCGCTTGCCAGGACCAGCGCCCGCCGCGGGTCCGTGGGAAGCGGCTTTCCTGCGCGCCAGAGCATGACGGGCGTCAGTGCCACCAGCACGTGCAGCTGCAAAAAGGCCAGCCGCATCAGCACCGGACGGGAGGAAGCGATCACCGCCGGAAACAGGAGCGTGACGGCCGCCGCCGGGGCCGCCAGAAAGGCGGACAGCTCGTAGAGCGGCTGCGGCGCGCGCCACAGGAGCATGGGGATGGACAGCACCCCAAACAGCCCGCACAGGTGAAGCGGCAGTCCCGTTTGCAGCGTGAGCTGCCCGTCCAGCCGCAAGAGCGCCAGCTGCACGGCCATCGACGCCGCCAGACCGACGGCCATAACCCCGCGTACCACGCCCTCGCGTCCGGTTCGGCCCGCGCCCCACCACACCACGCCGCCCCACAGCGCCATCAGCAGCACCGCCATGCGGTTTCGCCTCCTTGTGCCAAAGTTCGCCTCTTTTTGGGTGTGGAAGCGCCATTCTCCACCACAGCAAGGCCAAAAAGTGCTCCGTTTTGCATGCTCTTTACCACTTGGACAAAGTGTGGTATAATGGTTACAATTCCCACACTGTTTTTGAAAGGAGGCCGACGGTATGACGCGATATACCCGATCCCATGGGTATCACAATGTGATGCGTTCTCATCGCTACCGGCCCATACTCATCATCCTGCTGGTGCTTCTGGCCGCGTTCCTTATTTTCAAGGCGGCGGGCGTCGGCGGTATCAACGAGGGCAACTATGAGGCCCAGCGCAACACCCGCCTTCGCAGCGAGGTGCAGCATGCCGTCAGCAGCGTCAACTCCCTCAGCCGTCTGGGCGCCAGCTCCACATCCGCCATGCTGGGCCGCATTCGCCAGTATGTGCACGGTGTGGAGGTGCTCAATGACCTGAACGTGGGCATGTACGGCGAGATTGGCCGACTGTACAGCCAGAGCACGTTCGACGCCATCTACGCCATCATCGAGGAATACGATGCAAAGCTCGCCAGCGGTCAAAACATCAGCGATACGCTTACTTCGCTCAGCGAGGTAATCAATGAGCTGAGCGACATGACCACCGTCCTGCTCGACGGGACGGAAGCCGTGGTCAGCGAAACTTGAACAGCGCGACGCCGCCCAGCATCAGCGCAAGGCCCACATACTGCCGCAGGCCCATAGGCACCTTTTCCTGGCCCATCCAGCCAAGGGCGTCGATGACCGCCGCCACCAGCAGCTGCGCGATCAGAATGACTGAAACCGCCACCGTGACGTCCAGTCCCTTGATGGCCAGCATGACCGTGACCGTGATCACCAGTCCCAGCGCGCCACCCAGCAGGTAGCCTTTGGGAGCGCTTGCCAGAGCGCCCAGGTTGCCCGTGCCAAACAGCCACATCACCACCAGCGACAGCGCAAATGCCGTTCCCTGCACGTAGGCGTTGGCCTCCCACAGGCCCACGCGCTCCTGCAGGCGCGTGTTCATCACGCCCTGCACACTCATGGCCGCTCCCGCGATGACGCTGAAAAGAAACCCGATCAACAAAACCGCCTCCCCTTGCCAGTATGCGCAGGGGAGGCGGTTTCTATCAGGCGCGGCTATTTCAAATCGCCGATGCGGTTGGCCAGGACAGCCATCTGGTCGTGGATGCGCTGCATATCGCCGTCCAGCGCGGCGATGCGGTTGGCAGCGTCCAAAAGCTGGCGGTTAAGCTCCTCCGGCACGTGCGCGGCTTCCTTATAACGCAGCTGGTGCTCCAGGCTGGCCCAGAAGTCCATGGCGATGGTGCGGATCTGCACCTCTACGGGCAGAAGCAGCTTGCCCTCGCTCAAAAACACCGGAACCCGCACGATCAGGTGCAGGCTGCGGTAGCCATTGGGCTTGGGCGAGGCGATATAGTCCCGCGTCTGCACCAGCTGGATGTCATCCTGCCCGGTAAGCATCTCGCCAATGGCATAGGTATCGTTGAGATAAGCGCATACCACGCGGATGCCCGCGATGTCGTTGAGGTTCTCCATCGCCGCCTGGGGCGTGATGGGCAGGCCCTTGCGCTTGAGCTTCTGGGCGATGCTCTGCGGGCTTTTGATTCGGCTTTCCATATGATGGATGGGGTTGCGGCTGTGGCGCATTTGGAACTCGTCG
>USFL01000374.1 GCA_900553905.1 uncultured Eubacteriales bacterium
GACGCGGCCTTGCACGCCTCGATGCCCATGGCCGCATCCGGGCGCACATGCGCGTCGCCCACGGTCAAGTCGAAGATCACCGCGCCGGGCACGATGGGCACATGGCACACGCCCATGTCCATGCCCACCTGATGCTGCTCCAGAAACGCCATCACGCCCGTGGCGGCCGCCAGCCCGAACGCGCTGCCGCCCGCCAGCACCACGGCGTTGGCACGCTCCACGGTGTTTTCCGGCGCGCACAGGTCCGTCTCGCGCGTGCCGGGCGCCGCGCCGCGCACGTCCGCGCCCACCACCGCGCCGTCATGGCTGGCCAGAACCACCGTCACGCCGGTTTTGGCGGCGGCGTTTTGCGCCTGTCCCACGCGGATGCCGTGCACATCGGTAATGCTGCCTTCAAATACAGGCTGTTTCATCGCTTCAAACCTCCTTATGCTTCGCGCCTTCCACGGCGCGCCTCCCTTTCGCGCGGGGGCCTAGCAATAGCCCATCAGCCCGCGCACGGACACGTCCCCGCTGAGCACGCGGCGCTCGCCGCCGCCGTCCTCGGTTACGATCAGCGCGCCGGTTTCGTCGATGCTCTGCGCCGTTCCGGTGAACTCCCCGTTCAGACCGATCACCTTCACGCGCCGCCCCAGCGTGACCGACCGGGCCACGTACTGATCGAGGATGCCCGCCAGCCCCTCGCGCTCCAGCGCGTCCACGGCGTTTTCCATGTGGCGCAGGTAGGCAAGCAGCAGCCGCCTGCGGCAGACGGGCGGGGCGTCCGGGTCTTCCTTGCGCAGCTCGATGAGCAGCGAGGTCGCCTTCTCGCGCAGCTCGCCCTCAAACGCCGTCTGGTTGACGTTGACGCCCACGCCCGGAATCACGAAGCTCAACCCGTCCATGTCCGCCGCCAGCTCGCTCAAAATGCCCACGCACTTCTTGCCGTTCAGGATCACATCGTTGGGCCACTTGATGCCGGGCTCCAGACCGGGGCAGATCTCCGCGATGGCCCCGGCGGCGGCCAGCGCCGCGGCCAGCGTGAACAGCTGCGCCTGCTCCGTGGGCAGCGAGGGCCTAAGCACCAGCGACTGCGTCAGCGCCACGCCCGCGGGGGTTTCCCACCGGCGCTGAAGCCGCCCGCGCCCGGCGGTCTGCTGGTCGCACAGGGCCAGGCTGCCGGACGGCGCGCCCGACCGCGCCAGCTCCTTAGCGCGGATGTTGGTGGAATCCATCTTCGCCTCGTAGGCGATCTCGCCCCGCCCTGCCCAGCGGGTATCCAGCTCATGCAGGAGGTAGCCGGGCAGCAGGCTGTTCTCCTCCGGGTCCAGCCGGTAGCCGAGCTTCCCCGCCGATACGATGCGGTAGCCCTCCGCGCGCAGCTTTTCCATGCGCTTCCACACGGCGGCGCGCGTCATGCCCAGCTGCTCGCACAGCCGCTCGCCGGAGATGGGCTCCTTCGTGGACAGCATGCCCAGAATCGGGTCCATGGCTTATGCCTCCTCCTTTTTCGGGGGTTTTTTGCGCTTGCGGTAGCGGTCCTCCTCGCTGAAGATGCAGCCGCAGTACTTCTGCATGTACAGCCCCATGGCCCGCGCCCGGTCCTGCCCCTCGCGAAAGGAAGGGCGGAAATCCCGGTAGAGGAACGCAACGCCGAATTCCTCCCCCGCCTCGCGCGCGGTTTGGGCCAGCAGCTCGTGGTTCTGGTAGGGGCTGATGAGCAGCGTGGTGGTGAAGTGCGTAAAGCCGTTCTCCGCGGCATAGCGCGCGGCGGAGCGCATGCGCAGCCGGTAGCACACGGGACAACGCCCGTCAAAATCGCCCCCGACCGCCTCCAGGAAGGGCCGCAGGCCATATCCGCCCTCCACCACCAGCGAAAGGCCGATCTCTTTCGCATAGTCGACCAGCGTGTTGCGGCGCATGCGGAACTCCGTGAACGGGTGGATGTTGGGATTGTCCCAGAAGCCCACGGGCTCGATTCCCTCCCCGCGCAGCGTTTCGATGCACATGATGGAGCACGGCGCGCAGCAGATATGAAGCAGCAGTTTCATCCTTGTTTTCCTCCCTTACCCTGCTATTGTAACACCTGCGGCGCGCGCGGACAAGTTTCCAAATGCGCCGGGATGTGCTATAATGGCTTGGGATAACATTTTCAGGGAAGGAGTCTGACCCGGATGCGAACCATCTTCACCCGCGGCCTCTGCTGCCTGCTCATCTGCCTGCTCTGCGCATCCTGCGCCCTTGCCGACGAGGAGCGCGACGCGCTCTTTGACGCGGCGCTGGAGGGCCTTCTGACCCCCGCGCAGCAGGCCGATCTGGACGGCGCCCTCGATCTGCACACCGGCGACAGCGCCTATGTGCCCTGTGTCGCGCCGGAGATCACCCCCTATGACGAGCGGGAGACGACCGTCTATCCGCCGGTCACCGGCCCCTTTTCGTCCTCGGACGAGTCGGTGGTGACGGTGACGGACGCGGGGCTGATGACGGGCGTGGCCCCCGGCACGGCCACCGTGACCT
>USFL01000375.1 GCA_900553905.1 uncultured Eubacteriales bacterium
GGATATAGATGGCGAGCATAGCTTACGACTCCACGCTTTCCAGCCACTGCTCCAGTTCCGCGAGCGTTGAAAAACCCATGCCGCGGCGCAGGTCCTCCTGCACCGCGCTTGGCAGGTCGTCCACTTCCAGCGTCAGCTCGTTCACCAGCGCCAGACCGTCTCCGTATTTGTTTTGAAACACGCAAAGCACGCCCGCGCCGTTGGGCATGAGCACCATGTGGTCCGGGCAGAACATATCCGGCTGCTGTTCCATTTTGATGAGCTTGGCCCCAAATTCGGTGATGCGCCATTCGGGATAGAGCGCCGCCACCTCGTCCAGCGTCTTGCCGTAAAGCTCGGCGGGGGCCGTGACCCGGCGGGTCACCACATGCTCGCAGCGGGTGTAGGTCAGGGTCTGGAGCAGCTCGCAGCCCTCCTCCACCCGCACCATATCGCCCGCATCCACGGCCTGGGCCGGCGGCAGCTCGTCCGGCGCGGAGGCGCTCCCCGGCAGCAGCAGCGTGGCCGCGGCGATGGCCAGGAGCACCGCGGCGCTCAACAGAAGAAGAAGGGTATTTCGTTTCAAGGGGTTGCGTTCGGCATTCCTGTCGCTCATAGGGCCCGCTCCTTTACGGCATGATAGGAGCAGTATGCCCGGACGGCAGGGGTTTCATGTCAGAAAAAAGGGCGGATCGTCACGTTCTGGGCGAGGCTTCCTTCAGCCGCTCGTTGAGCTCGCGCACGTCGTCTGCGTCCAGCTTGACCACGCGGCGGTCGTAGGTCATCAGGCCGTTGAGCTCGTCCTCCACGTCGCTCAGCTGGGTATAGACCGCTGCGCACAGCCCCCGCGGCACGGCGGGGAGCACCTCGCGCTCATAGAGCCGGACAAAATCCCGCCATAGCGCGGCGGCATCCGGCAGACGGCGGTAGCCATAGTCCTTCTGGTTGAAGCAATGGCCGTCCACGCGCAGGTTGTAGCCCCCGAATTCGCTCAGCGCCAGCGCACGGCCACGCCGGTCGCGCCGGAAGCGGAAAGGCTTGAAATACACGTGCAGGCTGCGCAGATCGCCCGCGCCCTGGTCGTGCCAGCCGCTGGCAGGGTCCACGGGGCGGGTGGGGTCCAACAAGCGCAGGCGCTCCATCACAAATGTGCTGTCAAACTGGCCCCATCCCTCGTTGAACGGCACCCACAGCGCCACGCTGGGCGCGTTGAAAAGCTGCAGGACCATCTCCTCCAGCTCGTCCATATACTCGGCACGGCCCTGGGACGAAGTGCGCGCAAAGGCCCGGTAGCGGTTGTCGCGCCGGTGCACGCCGGCGACCAGCGGCAGGCTAATGGTAGAAAAGCGGTATTTGCCTCCGCCGGAGGGCATGTCCTGCCACACGAGCATACCCAGGCGATCGCAATGGTAGTACCAGCGCATAGGCTCGACCTTGATGTGCTTGCGCAGCAGGTTGAACCCCATGGATTTGGCGGTCTGAATGTCAAAGATCAGCGCCTCGTCGCTCGGCGCGGTGTACAGGCCATCAGGCCAGTAGCCCTGATCCAGCAGGCCGCTGTGAAAATACGGTTCGCCGTTGAGGAACAGGCGTTTCACGCCGCCCCGGTCTGCCCGCACCTCGACTTTGCGCATGCCGAAGTAGCTCTCCACCCGGTCCTCGCCCAGGGTGACGGACAAATCATAAAGATAGGGGTCCTCTGGACTCCAGGCACGAAAATCCGGCATGGGAATGCGCGCCGCCTCGCCGCTGGTGAAAGGCACAGTGCGCCCGTCTACGGTGGCTTCGCATTGCAGAGGCTGGGCACAGCGCACCGTCACCTCTACCGCCGACCGGTCGAACAGCGGCACGATGTGCAGGCCCTCGATATACCGCCGGGGCACCGCCTCCATCCACACCGTCTGCCAAATGCCGCTCTGCGGCGTGTACCAGATGCCGCCGCGCCGGGTTTTCTGCTTGCCCCGGCTGTGAAAGCCCGCGTCCGTATCGTCATGCACGCGCACCACGAGGGTGTTTGTCGGGCCGAGCGCGTCCGTCACATCCAGCGTGAAAGCGTTGTAGCCGCCCATGTGCCGGCCCAGCAGCACACCGTTGAGGTATACGGCGGCCTCCTGGTCCACCGCGCCGAAGTGGAGCAGCAGCCGCCCGTCCCGCGGGATGAAGCCCTGCGGCACGGTTACTTCGCGGCGGTACCACAGCGTCTGCCCCGGCCGGAGCGTGCGGCCCACGCCACTCAAGGCGCTTTCGGGCGAAAAGGGCACCAGAATGGTCCCGTCCCAGCAGCGGGGCGGCTCATCACTGTCGGTGATGGCGTATTCCCAGCGGCCGTTGAGGTTGAGATAGCTGTCGCGCCGCATCTGCGGGCGCGGATATTCGATGAGGATGCGATTTTCGTCCAGGCGTTCGCCCCAGGGGGTCGTCAGCATGGGCATCCTCCTTCCTGCGTTGATCTTACCGCCTTGCGCGAGGCAACCGGCCCGGCAGCCGCGGTCCTCATGGGCCGCACAG
>USFL01000376.1 GCA_900553905.1 uncultured Eubacteriales bacterium
CTTTGCCGAGGCGATGGTGCGGAGGGACGGCCGCCGCTATTTCAGCTTTGACACGGCGCTCAATCTGGGCAACTATGGCGAAAAACTGGCGGAGTCCCTGCTGCATGCTGCGCATGTGATCAAATGGGGGATTCCCTTCTTTGCCATGCTGATCTATGGGTACTACTGGTATAAAGAGGTAGACGCCCTCACCCTGCTCAGCACCCTGACCCAGCTGGGCCGGGGATGGACCAACACCTGGTGTTCCGTGGCCAATTTCTTCCTGGGACTGGTGGGAGGGGCTCAGCTTACGCCGCCCCAGAATACTTTGATGGACGGCGTGGCTGCGGTGCTGGCTGTGCTGGGGCTGGGCGTGGCCGTGTGGCTGTATGGCGCGGTGCGCAACAGTGCGGCGCGCTACGTATGGGCTTATACCAACCGCAATGATCATTCTCCCCGCAAAGAGCTTCGCCGCCGTCTGCGCGGCCGCAGACTGGCCCAGCTGGGCGTGAGCCTGATCAATCTGGTTTTGTGGATTCCTTTTGCCATCGTGGCCGTGACGGCGGTCAAGGGTGCGGTGAGCGGCGCGGCGGAGGCGCTGATGGCGGCCATTACCCAGCAGGGATCGGCCGGGCTGGACATGGCGGCGGCTGTGGTGCCGCTGCTGGCCGCGTTCGTGTTTCTGTACATGCCGCTGCTGCCTATCCGCCGCATTCTGACGGCCGCCTTTGCGCTGTGGGATCATCATCCGAAGGCCCGCAGCGGAGCCTCTTTGCAGCAGACGGCCTCCGTGCCTGCCGGCGAGGCAGCGCCCGCCTTTACCCCCGGCGAAAACGGAACCCGTCCGTGAGCGCCGTCCGGCTGGATAAGTACCTGGCCCAGAGCGGCGAACGAACGCGCAGTCAGGCTGTGCGCGCGATCAGGGACGGCCTGGCGCGGATCAACGGCACAACCGTGCGCGATCCTGCCGCCAAAGTGGGGGAGGGGGACGAGGTCACCCTTGCAGGGGAGCCCGTATATGACGAGGCCCTGCAATACTACATGCTTCACAAACCTGCCGGCGTGCTCACCGCCGCCCGCGACGGACGCGCGCAGACGGTCATGGACCTGGTTCCCCCGGCGCTTCTGCATCGCCGCGTGCTGCCTGTGGGCAGGCTGGACAAGGATACCACCGGGATTTTGATTCTGACCAACGACGGCGCGCTGGCGCACGCCCTTCTGGCTCCGGGCCGGCATGTGTGGAAGCGCTATGTGGCCTGCGTAACCGGACGGCTGGACGGGGAGGACACGGCGGCCTTTGCCGCCGGGGTGCCTTTGAGCGATTTTACCGCGCTGCCTGCCACCCTCACCATTCTGTGTGCGGACGAAAGCGAAAGCCGGGCGGTTGTAGAGGTGCGAGAGGGCAAGTATCACCAGATTAAGCGCATGTTTTCCGCGCGCGGACATGAGGTTACGGCTCTGCACCGCGCCTGATGATCTCCCGCCCGGCGGCCTGCGCCGGCTCTCCGCCGGTGAGGTGGCCGCTCTGCGTGCCGCTGTTCTGAAACCGAACGATAAGGAAGGGTAAGCCATGCCGCCTGCCAACGATCATTACTATACCGCAGAACCCTCCAGCGAGCACCGCCCCGGCGAGGTTCGCTTCTGCTATGGTGGGCGCGAGTTGGTCTTTGCCACCGACAGCGGCGTATTTTCGCGCCGGGAACTGGACCGGGGTACGGAGGTGTTGCTGGCTGCGCTGCCCGAATCCGTCGCGGGGCCGGTACTGGATATGGGTTGCGGGTACGGGACCATCGGCGTGGCCGTAGGCGCGCGATGGCCGGGATTGGCGGTTACCATGGCGGATGTGAACCGTCGCGCCTGCGATTTGGCGCGCGAAAACGCCCGTCGAAACGGCGTTCGGGCTGAAGTGCTGGAAAGCGACGGATATATGGCGCTGACGGGAAGGCGCTTTGCCACCATCCTGCAAAACCCGCCCATCCGCGCGGGCAAGCAGACCGTCTATCGCATTCTGGACGAGGCAAAAACGCGCCTTGCGCCCGGCGGACGGCTGTTTCTGGTCATCCGCAAGGAGCAAGGCGCGCCCAGCGCGCAAACGCATCTACAGGGCGTTTACAGCCGCGTGGAACTGCTCGCGCGCAAAAAGGGATACTGGATTTTGGCCTGCGAATAGGAACAGCTTGTCAAAAAACCCAAGGGAGTACTGCAAGCCGTCAGGCGCAGCAGGGTGACCATTGCGAATTGTGGATAGTTTACTCCCCCGTCCACCAGCTTGTCAAAAAAGCTTGTCAAAAAGACTTTTTTGACAAGCTCAGAGTATTGACAAAGTCTCGGAAGAACGAGGCTCTCATCAGAAATGACGGCGTGTACGTCATTTCTGGCATTTTTTGCAGAGCAAACGCTTGCGTTTGCGGTAAAAATGCATTCCCGTCCCGACCGCTGGCCGCAAATCGTCAGATTTGCAAGCGGTCGGGCAGATTCGTTGG
>USFL01000377.1 GCA_900553905.1 uncultured Eubacteriales bacterium
TGGCCCATTCGTAGCCCATCTTCTCCACGACCTTGAACCACTGGCGGAAGTGCAGGTCCTGCTGATAGGCCACGATGTAGAGGCACTTGTCGAAGTCGTATTCGTCCTTGCGCCACAGGGCCGCGGCGATGTCGCGCGTGGCGTAGAGGGTCGCGCCGTCCTTTTTGAGGATGAGGCAGGGCGGCATGCCGGTCGTCTCCTCGTCGAGGTCCACGATGGAAGCGCCGTCGCTCACGGTGAGCAGGTTTTTGGCCTTGAGCTCGTCGATCACGCGGCCCATCTTGTCGTTGAAGAACGCCTCGCCGTTGTAGCTGTCGAAGGTCACGCCCAGCAGGTCGTACACGCGCTGCGTATCCTTGAGGGTGAGGGCCTTGAACCAGTTGAACAGCTCCAGCGCCTCCGCATCGCCGTCCTCGATGGCCTTGAACCAGCGCCTTCCCTCGTCCTCCAGCGCGAGGTTCCCCTCGGCCTCCTCATGGAAGCGCACGTACAGGCGCGTGAGCGCCTCCACGCCGTCGCGCTCCACCTCCTCGCGGTCGCCCCAGAGCTTGTAGGCGCAGATGAGCTTGCCAAACTGCGTGCCCCAGTCGCCCAGATAGTTGATGGCGACCGTCTTGTAGCCCAGAAAGTCAAAGATGCGGCGCAGGCTCTGCCCGATCATGGTGGTGCTCAGGTGGCCGATGTGGAAGCGCTTGGCAATGTTGATGGAGCTGAAATCCAGGCAGATGGTCTTGCCCCTGCCCTCTTCGCCCGCGCCCCAGCGGCCGCCGGAGGCGAGCACGCCCTCCAGCGTGCGGCGGGCGAAATTCTCCCGGTTCAGGAAAAAGTTGAGGTACCCTCCCATCTGTTTGGCCTGGCACAGGTCGCCCGCGTCGATGGCTTCGGCCAGCTTGGCGGCGATCTGCGGCGGGCCCATGCGAAGCACGCGGCTGAGCTTGAAGCAGGGGAAAGCGTAGTCGCCCATCTCCTTCTCCGGCGGAATCTCCAGAAAGCCCGCGACGTCTCCCGCGGAGGGCAGGTTTTCCGCCTGTGGGAAGCTCGCTGCGATAGCCTGTGCGATCAGCTCCGAAAGACTTTGCTTGGTATCCATGCGTTCGTGTTCCTTTCTGATCAGTCGCGGGTGAGGATGGTGCCCATGGGGTCGCCCGAAAGGACCTTGAGCACGTTGTCCGGCGGTTCCAGGCCAAAGACGCGCACCACCGGCACGGCGTTTTCCCGCAGCATGATGAAGGCCGCGGCGTCCATCACGCGCAGGTCGCGCTCGGCGGCCTCGGCGTAGGTGATGCGGGGGATGAGCGTGGCGGAGGGGTCGATGTGCGGGTCGGCGGTGTAGACGCCGTCGATGTTCTTGGCCATCAAAATGGCGTCGCACTCCAGCTCGATGGCGCGCAGGACGACCGCGCTGTCGGTGGAAAAGCAGGGATTGCCCAGCCCGCAGGCCAGAAACAGGATGCGTCCCGCCCGCAGGTGCTCGATGGCGGCCACGGTGTTGTAGCTCTCGGCAAAGCGGGGGATGTCCACGCCGCTCATCACCACTGCGCGCGCGCCCAGATGCTCCAGCGTATCGCGCATGTAGAGGCAGTTTTGCAGCGTGGCCAGCATGCCCATCTGGTCGGCCGCCACGGTGCCCATGCGCATGGCCGCGCCACGGCGGCCGCGCCATACGTTGCCGCCGCCGATGACCACCGCCAGCTCCACGCCCATGCGCTGGATGTCGATGAGCATGCGGGCGGTCTGTTCAAATTTCTCGTGGCAGAACAGCTTGCCATCCAGCCCCAGGGCCTCGCCGCTGAGCTTGAGGATCACGCGCCTGTAGGGAGATGCCATGATACCATCCTTTCATCAAAAAAGGCACGCAGGCAAAGCCCGCGTGCCACAAGGTCGATGCCTGTCCGTTCAGCGCGTACAGGTCACTTTTTGGCGGCCATTTGCGCGGCAATCTCCTCGGCAAAGTTGTCCTTGCGCTTTTCGATGCCCTCGCCGCGCTCAAAGCGCTCGAAGCTGACCACATTCAGCTCCGCGCCGATCTCCTTGGCGACCTCACCCATCAGCTTGGAGATGGACTTGTCCCCATCCTTCACGAAGGGCTGCTCCAGGAGGCAGACCTCCTTGTAGTACTTCTCGATGCGGCCCTCGACCATCTTGTCGACGATCTTCTCGGGCTTGCCCTCGTTGAGCGCCTGGGCGCGCAGGATCTCGCGCTCCTTGTTGAGCGCCTCGGTGGGCACCTCGTCCTTGCGCACGTAGGAGGGCTTGGCCGCGGCGATCTGAAGGGCCACGTCGTGATAGAAGGCGCGGAAGGCCTCGGCCCCGAAGGTTTCGGGGTTATTGTTTTCCACCAGCAGCAGCACGCCGATCTTGCCGCCCATGTGGATGTAGGTTTCCACCACGCCAGCCTTGGTCTCATAGCGGGCGAAGCGGCGGATGGAAATCTTCTCGCCGATGGAGACGGTCGCGTCG
>USFL01000378.1 GCA_900553905.1 uncultured Eubacteriales bacterium
CAGCTCGTCAAAGAGCACCAGGTCGTTGTCCTGAACGCAGGAGATGATCTCCACGATGTTGGTCATATGGGAGGAAAAGGTGCTCAATGACTGCTCGATGCTCTGCTCGTCGCCGATGTCGGCATACACCCGGCCAAAGACGCTCAATTCCGTGCCCAGCTCCGCAGGCACGTGCAGGCCGCTTTGCGCCATGAGGGTGAACAGGCCCACCGTCTTGAGGGTGACCGTCTTGCCGCCGGTGTTGGGGCCGGTGATGATGAGCGTGGTAAATTCATCGCCCAGCCACAGATCGCTGGGCACCACCTTGTCTGGATCAATAAGAGGATGACGACCGCGCACGATCTTCAGGTATCCGCGCGTGTTCATCTTGGGCAGGCTGGCGCGCATCTCCCGTGCCAGAAGCCCCTTGGCGAAGGCAAAGTCCAGATGCGTCAGCAGCTCGATATTGGTGAAGATGCTGTCCGCATGGGGGGCGATCTGATCGGACAGGGCCTGTAAAATGCGGGCAATCTCCTGTTGCTCGCGCGCGTGCAGCTGCTTCAGGTCGTTGCCCAGCTCCACCACAAACATTGGCTCAATGAACAGCGTCGCTCCTGTGGCGCTCTGGTCATGCACCAGACCCGGCACGTTGGCGCGGCATTCGGCCTTTACGGGGATGCAGTAGCGGTCGCCGCGCATGGTGATGATGCTGTCCTGCAGATACTTGGAAAAGCTGGAGGAGCGGATCATCTGGCTGAGACGGTCGCGCATGCGCTCGTTGGCGCTGCGAATCTGCCGGCGGATCTGATGCAGCTCCGCCGAGGCGCGGTCCGCGATCTCCTCCTCGCTGATGATGGCGGCGGAGATGTCGTTTTCGATGCCGTCCAGCGCCGTCAGGCGGGTGGCCAGCCCGGTCAGAATGGGCGTATCCTCGCGGTCACGTACCAGCGCGGACCGGGCTGCGCGCGTGGCGCGCAGGCAGGCGGCCACGTCCAGCAGCGCGCGCTGGCTGAGGCATGCGCCCTTCTGGGCCAGCGTCACCTGCTCGCGCACGTCGGGAAAGCCCACTAGCGGCTGCCCGCCGAGATAGGTGATGAGCATGCAGGCTTCCTCGGTTTCATCCAGCGCCCGGCGCACCTCGCTTACATCATCGTAGGGCACGAGGGCCAGGCATTTTTCCTTGCCCATGTCCGTCAGGGCGTGCGCGGCCAGGCGCTCGCGGATCTTGGTAAATTCCAGCACGCGAAGGGCGCGGTCCTGTTCCATAAGGGGTCCTTCCTTTCGGGAAATGGTGGGGCGCCGGCTATTCCACGCCGCGCGTCCAATGGCCCAACGTGGTTTCAAAGGCGGCGGGGGCGCAGGATGCGCCGGAGAGCAGCGCCGCGTAGGCGCGCGTTAGGGACAGCTGCTCCCTTGCGCTTTCAACCGTGAAGTGCAGGAGCATGCCCGCGCCCAGCGCGCGGCGGTCCGCGTCGCGGGCGCGCAGGTCGGTGGGCAACGCTCCCAGCACGCTCAATTCGCAGCCTTCGGGAAACCGCGTGCGCGCCAGGGGGAAGCGGTAGCCCAGCCGGTCGGTAAGGGCGGGGTCAGCTTTCGCACAGACCATGGATTCATCCGTGCACAGGGCGCAATCCGCGCGCCCCTGGCGCAGTCCGCGCCGCACGCGTTCGGGGCAGTGATTGAGCAGCATGAGCGTTTCACGGCCATAGACCTTGAGCAGCGCGGGCAAAGGCAGGGGCGTCAGGCCCTTTTGCTCGGAAAAGGTCCATTCCGGCCAGAGCACGAACCCGCACGCGCCCAGTGCTCGAACCGTTTCAACACCTGTGGGATTGGTGGCGGGCACGCCCTCGCCGGCCAGTGCCGGCAGGGGGAGAGAAAGGCCCAGCTGTCCCACGCTTTCAGCCATCACGCCGCCCAGTCGGTCCGCATGCGCGCGGATGACGGCCAGACAGGCGTCCTGCGTGTGCTGCGTCATCTGTGGAGGCAGGCGCAGCCACGTACCGCGCGGCAGGCGCGGCAGATCGCGCGCGAGCGCCTCCGGCGTAAAGGTGCGGGGCGCAAAGCACAGAAGCGTGGCTCCCGCCTGCGAAAGGCCCTCGGCCAGCGTCGGGTCCGAAAAGATCACGGCCAGCGTCTCCGGCCCAATGGGGGAATCCGGCTGCGGGCGCGCGGGGGCTGCGGGCAGAGCGTCGTGACCGAGAGGCCGTCCGACCGAGGCAAACGCCTCCGTGCGCGCCTGAATGAGCCGTTCCACGGCATCCCGCCGAAGCGCGTTGAGCGCGCTGACGGGCAGGAAAATTCCCTGATCCATCAAAAGCTGCAAACGGGTCCCATCCTCCAGCGTGAAGGGCGTGCCGCCCAGCTTGTCCAGCTGGCGGCGTGCGTCCGCTTCGGCAGAGGGACGGCTCTTGGCCGCTTGGACAATGGGGCCGGTTACCGTCACGCTCACTTCGCCGTCGGTGAGGGTCAGCGTCATGGGC
>USFL01000379.1 GCA_900553905.1 uncultured Eubacteriales bacterium
GAATGCACCATGGTCCGGCCCTGGGACTATGCCGTGTCGCTTGGCATGGACGCACTCCATCCGCACTACTCCGAGGTGCTGGTGCCGGGCGGGGAGTGCGAGGCGGCGCACGCGGCAGGGCTGGAAGTCAACCCCTGGACGGTCAACGCCGAAGATGACCTGCGTCGGGTGATCGCTGCGGGCGCGGACCGCATCATTACCAATTATCCGGACCGTGCGCTGCGCTGCCTGGCCCAGGATGGGGAAAAGCAGGAAGGATAAAGGCGGGAGCCTTTCGGCTGCTCTCATAAAAACGCGCTCCGCGTGCTGATGGCATACGGAGCGCGTTGATTTCCCGCCGTCCGGAAAAGCGAAGGCACGGAGGCAAGCAGGCTGAGAAGGCGCCCCGTGGACGGGCCTTATGATTCGGCGGAGGTGTCGGGGGCGGAGTGAACGGCCTGCTTTCCCGCCTCGAGGGCGGCATGCTCGCTGGAAATCTCGTTGTGGAGCGTGAGGGAGTTCCATTCGCAGTTGGTGGGCGTGAGCATGGCTTTCAGCGCGATGGGGGGCACGCCCAGCCGGCGCAGGGATTGCAGGAACTGGGATGCCTGCAGGGAAGAAAGATGGGCCATCACCAGCATTTCATCCGCAAAGGTGCCGGGTGCGGGCAGGCCCGCGGGCGGCTCCATGCCGCACAGGGCGGCGAGCGTTTCCCCATATTCGGAGGGGGGCACGGGCCGTACGCGAATCTTGAAGCGCATGGCCGCCAGCCGGACTTTTCGGAAGGATTCATCCTTGAGGTTGTAGCAAAGAAGCACGGGCTGCCGCATCGCAAAAAACGCCGCCTTTCATCATAGGATAACAGGGATTCCTATTGTAGGAGGAGAAAGCTGAAAAGTCAAGGGAAGCGCACCTGCGCCGGGAACGGAGAACGCAAACGGAAATGACCGGAACGATCTGCAGGACCCACGAAAACAGGTCGTTTCATATCACCCCTGAAAGGAGACCATGTCATGCCCTTTTCCATCGTCCGTCAGGACATCACCCAAATGCAAGTGGATGCCATTGTCAACGCTGCCAATACGGAACTTGAGATGGGCGGAGGCGTTTGCGGCGCGATCTTTCAAGCGGCGGGTGTGACGGCGCTTCGGGCTGCCTGCAGAAAGGTGGCGCCCATTCCTACGGGGGGAGCAGTCCTTACGCCCGGATTCAACCTGTCCGCAAAGTATATCATCCACGCAGCGGGACCGGTCTACCGCAGCTGGGATGCTGCGCAGAGTGAACGGCTGCTGCGCTCGGCGTACCTGGAATCGCTCAGGCTCGCCCGGCGGCACCGGTGCGCCAGCATCGCCTTTCCCCTGATTTCAAGCGGCATTTACGGCTATCCCAAGGAAGAAGCACTGCGGGTGGCGACCGCCGCTATCGGGGATTTCCTCATGCAGCATGACATGGAGGTCTATCTGGCCATCTTCGACAAAGCCTCCTTTGCGATCAGCCAAAAGCTGGCCGGAGCAGTCAAAAGCTATATTGACGAAAACTATGTTTCAGCGCATCAGGTTTCGCGCCGCGGCCTGCTGGAGGTTGAAAGCAGAGCGATTGAGGCCGCCGCTCCTCCACCCATGACGGCTGCTCCCTCGTGCATGTCCGGAGAACTGGAGGCACGGCTCGGAAACCTGGACGAGCCGTTTCATGTCGCCCTGCTCAGGTTGATTGACGCCAAAGGCAAAACCGATGTGGAGGTCTACAAGCGGGCCAACATCGACCGCAAGCTGTTTTCCAAAATCCGAAAGGGAAAGGGCTATCTTCCCGGCAAGCGCACCGTGCTGGCGCTGGCCATCGCTTTGCAGCTGACTCTTCGGGAAACGGATGATCTGCTGGAACGGGCAGGGTACGCGCTGTCCCACAGCCAGAAATTTGATGTGATTATCGAGTATTTCATCCTTAGCGGCCGATATGACATCTTTGAGATCAACGAGGTTCTTTTTCAGTACGATCTGCCCTTGCTGGGTTCCAGCTGATGTCGCTTTCAAAGCGACCCGGGCATACCCCTTCTGCGCTATCCTGAAAGCGCACCAGAAAGAGGAGGGGAAACACGATGAAAAAGAATCTGACGGAACTGGTATTCATCCTGGACAAAAGCGGCTCCATGGCCGGGCTGGAGAGGGACACGATCGGCGGGTTCAATGCCATGCTTGAAAAGCAAAAGGCACTGGACGGCCAATGCCGGATTACAACGGTGCTGTTTGATAACCGCTATGAGCTGCTGCACGACCGCACCGACATCCGGGCCGTTCGTCCGATCACGGCAAAGGAGTATCATGTGGGCGGCTCAACCGCCCTGCTGGACGCCGTGGGCAAAACGATTCATAAAATCGCAACCGCGCAGAAAAACACGGCGGAGCCCTTTCGCGCCGGAAAGGTGATGTTTGTGATCATCACCGACGGCGAAGAAAACGCCAGCCGCGAATATGCG
>USFL01000380.1 GCA_900553905.1 uncultured Eubacteriales bacterium
TTTCTTAAGCTTCTGGCGGAAAAGGCCGCCGCAGGCGGACTTTTTCGACAAGCTGCGCGCCCCGCGCCTTTTGCGCGGGGCGCTTTTTCCGGTTGCAAACCCCGGCAATCTGTGATAAAATACCCCCGTTCCCGGCTCCGCGCCGGAAACGCGCGAGAAACCGCGCGCCCCATCACCGTGGCAAGAGAGCCGCCCCTTCGGCTGCGAGGGCGGTCACGGACGCGGCGCGCTCCCCGTCTTTGCGCTCCCTCGGCCAATCCCCGACGGCCCGCCCCCGATATCCGGCGCAAACAAAGGTGAAAACGCGTTCCGCCCCTGCCGAAGCAAGGCCCCCAGCCGGAAAACCCCCACCGGGAGGCTTTGTAGGGCCGCACCCCTCCACCCCTTCTTCCGGCCCCCTTTCTCCGGGGAGGTTCGGAGGGCCCGCAGGCCCTCCGAGCTGCAATCGTATCGCCCGGCTTTGTCCGGTCGTTCAAACGTCGCGGAGGGCGCTAACCGCGCCCGCCGCTCGTTTCACTCCCTCGCAAATATCGGCGTTCTGCGCGCTGCCGCGCGCAGCCCTTGTATTTGCTCACGCCTTCAGGTCGCTTTGCCACCTTCGGTGGCAACAGCCCACAGGGCTGGCGCTTCCTTTCGGCGCACCTTCGGGTCGCTTTGCGCTTCGCGCAACAGCCCACAGGGCTGACGCTTCCCTCCGGTGCCGGGCGGGCGGGGAGTTTGCGCCCAACGGCGCAAACATTCCTTACGCCGTCCGCCGCCCGGCGGAGTCAACGGCGTAAGCCGTTGACGAAGTAGGCGGACGGCGCAACTCCCGTCGGAAAAGATCGGCGCAGCCGAGCTTTTCCGACGATCGCGCAAGCGTTTTAAGCCGGGTGGTACCGCGAAGGCTCCCTTCGTCCCAGCGCATGGCTCAGGCCATGGCCGGGAGCATGGGAACCTGTTTTTTGTATCCGCACGAAGAAAGGAATGGCGCATCATGGCAAAGGACACCGAAAAGAAGCAGGGCTTCGTGGAGCACATCACCCCGCGCGACGTGGATTTCTCCCAGTGGTATACCGACGTGATTCTCAAGAGCGAGCTGGTCGATTACGCGCCGGTTCGCGGCTGCATGGTCATCCGGCCCTATGGCTTTGCCATCTGGGAGCGCATCAAGGAGCAGCTGGACCGCCGCTTCAAGGAAAGCGGCCACGAGAACGTCTACATGCCCATGCTCATCCCAGAGAGCCTGCT
This sequence comes from uncultured Eubacteriales bacterium, assembly GCA_900553905.1. Classification (GTDB taxonomy): domain Bacteria; phylum Bacillota; class Clostridia; order Christensenellales; family Aristaeellaceae; genus Limiplasma; species Limiplasma pullistercoris. Next base: position 1,231 of record USFL01000380.1, read on the forward strand.
GCTCAAGGAGGCCGAGCACGTGGAGGGCTTCGCGCCGGAGGTGGCGTGGGTCACCCAGGGCGGCAGCGAAAAGCTCCAGGAGCGTCTGGCGGTGCGCCCCACGAGCGAGACGATCTTCTGCGCCATGTATTCCAAGTGGGTGGGCAGCTGGCGCGACCTGCCCATGAAGTACAACCAGTGGTGCAGCGTGATGCGCTGGGAAAAGAGCACCCGCCCCTTCCTTCGCACCAGCGAGTTCCTCTGGCAGGAGGGCCACACCATCCATGCCACCGCCGGGGAGGCGCAGGAGGAGACCATGCGCATGCTGGAGATCTACCGCGAGGTGGCCGAGGATGAGCTGGCCATGCCCGTGCTCGTGGGCCGCAAGAGCGACAAGGAGAAGTTCGCCGGCGCGCGCGCGACCTACAGCATGGAGGCCATGATGCAGGACGGCAAGGCCCTGCAGGCCGGCACCAGCCACAACTTCGGCACCAACTTCGCCGAGGCCTACAATATCCAGTACCTCAGCAAGGAAGGCAAGCTCACCTACGTCCATGAGACCAGCTGGGGCGTGTCCACCCGCCTCATCGGCGCCATCATCATGACCCACGGCGACGAGCGCGGCCTCAAGCTCCCCCCGCACATCGCGCCCATCCAGGCCGTCATCGTGCCCGTGGCCGCGCACAAGGGCGGCGTGATGGAGAAGTGCGCCGAGATCTACGATCAGCTCAAGGCCGCCGGCATCCGCGTCAAACTCGACGACCGCGACACCCTCTCGCCCGGCTTCAAGTTCAACGACTGGGAGCTCAAGGGCGTGCCCGTGCGCGTGGAGATCGGCCCGCGCGACGTGGAAAACGGCCAGTGCGTCGTGTTCCGCCGCGACACCTACGAAAAGCAGGCCGTGGCCCTCACGGAGCTTTCCGCCATGCTCCCCGCGCTTCTGGAGGATATCCAGCACAACATGTACGCCCTGGCCGACGCCTTCCGTAAGACCCGCATCACCGACGTGCACAATATGGACGAGCTCGCCCGCGCCGTGGACGGCGGCTTCGCCCGCGCCATGTGGTGCGGCGACCGCGCCTGCGAGGACAAAATCAAGGAGCTGACCGCCGCCTCCAGCCGCAACATGCCCTTCGACCAGACCCCCATCGGGGATACCTGCGTGTGCTGCGGCAAGAAGGCCGACAAGCTCATCTACTTCGCCCGTGCGTACTGATCCGCGCCCGAAGGGAGGGGCG
>USFL01000381.1 GCA_900553905.1 uncultured Eubacteriales bacterium
CTCTTCCGATCTCCCGCGCATCCGGGCAAAAGCGGCCAGCAGCGGCGCCGCGGCGCGCGCCAGCCCCATGGGAAGCACCGGCAGCCTGCGCCCGCCGCAGACGCGCCGCGCCATCTCCAAAAGATCGCTGATGTCGCACCGGCGGTTGCTCAGGATGTAGCATTCGCCCCGTTTGCCGCGCAGCGCCGCTGCCACACAGCCCCACGCCACGTCGCGCACATCCACCATGTCGTAGCCGCCGCGCACGCAGGCGGGCAGCTTGCCCGTCATATAATCCCGGATCACCTGCACCAGGTGATTGCCCGCGTTGTCATAGGGCCCCAGAATTCCGGAGGGATGCACCACCACCGCATCCAGCCCGGCCGCGGCGGCGTCCAGCACGTCGCGTGTGGCCTCGGCCTTGGTTTTGGCGTAGCTGCCCGCTACCGCGTCCGGCGAAAACGATGAGGTTTCCCGCAGCACCCCGCCGTCGGGGTCCTGCGCGATGGCATGTACGGAGCTGACGTAGACCAGCCGGCGCACGCCGTATTGCCGGCACAGCGCCAGCACATTGCGCGTGCCTTCCACGTTGACGCGCCGCAATTCTTCGTATGGCCGGTCGCCGATGTCGATCAGCCCGGCGGTGTGGATGACGATGGTTCGCGTCGGGTCCGTCCCCTCGAAAAGGGGGACAAGCGTCTCCGGGCGGGTCACATCGCCGGAAAAATAGCGGGTATGGCTCTGGTCGGCGGCGCTCTCGTGCGGCAGCACCAGCCCCCGCACCTCGGCCCCGCGTTCCTGAAGCAGGCGCACGATCGTGCCGCCCAAATGCCCCGCGGCGCCGGTCACGATCCAGGTGAACATATCATACACTCCCTTTCGAAATCATACAGGACTGTTGATTATCTTCTCTGCCTGGATTATAATGCGGATAACGGACGGAGGCAACCGTCAGAAACGCGCCGTCTGACCGGTTTCTGAACACAGAGGGACCAAAGTGTACGGAGGAGATGTAACAAATGCCGGGAGACAGGGACCATCGCGTGCGGGTGACGCAGCAGCTGATACGGGAGGCCTTTACAGGGCTGCTCAAGCAAAAGCCCATCCAGAGCATCTCCATCAAGGAGCTGTGCGAGGTGGCGGGCATCAACCGGGGGACGTTTTACGCGCATTACCGCGACATCTACGATCTGCGCGAAAAGATCGAAAGCGACATGTACCGGGATGTTTCCAATGAGCTCAAGCCCCTGCTCGACGGCGGCGCCAACCCGACCCAGCGGGAGATTACCACGGCGGTGTTCCAGTGGATGCGCGAAAACCGCGACATGTGCGAGGTGGTCCTGGGCGAATACGGGGACCGGACATTTTTGTGGAAGATGCTGGACCTGGGGCGCATGGTGTGCCAGGAAAGCTACCAGCGCATGTTTGAGGGCGCATCGTCCAGGGAGATCTCCTGGTTCTACGCCTACGCCAGCTGGGGATGCATCGGGCTTTTGCGCCGTTGGCTGTGGGAGGACATGGAAACGCCCGCGAGCGAGGTCGCGGGCATTGCCGAGCAGCTGATCGGGCAGGGGATGCAGTTTCTTTCGGAGAAGCAAACGCGCGCACCGCGCCCGTAGCTACCGGGAAAACAGCCCCTTGGGCCGCGCCTCGATGGCGTGCGCGGGGCACATTTCCTGGCAGCAGAAGCAGGAGATGCAGCCCTTGGAGGTCATGACCGCCTTGCGGTTTTCGATGCGGATCAGGTGCATGGGGCAGGATTCGGCGCAGCGGCCGCAGCCGACGCACTTGGCGGCGTCTACGCGGGGCAGGGCGCGGCCACGGCCGAAGAAACCGTGAAACAGCCCCTTGCGCGAAAGAAAGCGCTCCTTGCCCAGCACCGCGTCCGGCAGGCGGAAGGGCGGATCGGCCGGAACGAGATCGTCGCCTGCGAGCACGGCGGGCTCCTGCATGAGTCCGCGCCGCCGGGCCGCCTGCACGGTGGGCGCCATGCCGCCGCGCAGGCCCATGAGGCGGGCGGCATGCTCGTCCAGCGCATAGGGCGAGCGGGAGCACAGCGTCATGCCCATGTGGCGCACGTCGCCGCCGCCGGGGCCGTTGCCCTCGATGCAGTCGATGGCATCCAGCAGCGTGATCTGTGGGGCCACGGTCTGGCATAGGTCGACGAGCAGGTCGCTGAAGGCGCCGATGGTAGGTCTGAGGCAGTGCCATTCGGGCTTTTTCAGGCCGGGGATGCAGCCGAAGAGGTTTTTCACCCCGGCGGTCATCACGGTCAGACCATGGGTTTTGAGCTTGGCGCAGTTGATGATGTAGTCGGCTTCAAGCACGGGCGAGATGAGCGCGAAATTTCCACGCCGCCCGCTGGAAACGTCCAGGTTGAGATGCAAAAGCCCCTCAAGCGGCGAAAGGCCACAGGCCGCATAGAGCTTTTTGAGCATGGCCGCGCTGTAAACGCCGCCGGGGCTGT
>USFL01000382.1 GCA_900553905.1 uncultured Eubacteriales bacterium
CGAGGTATTCCACCAGCTCTACCGCGGGCTGGACGGCGCCGAGGGGCTGTACCAGCGCATCAGCGACACCCTCACCGTCATCGCCACGGGAGGCGCCCGCCATGCGTAAAGGATTCTTCCCGCGGCTGGCCCTCAGCGGCATCCGCAAAAACCGCAGCATTTACTATCCCTATATTCTCACCGCTGTGCTCACCACGGCCATGATGTACATCATCGGCTCCCTGCAGCAGATCAGCACCGACTATTCGGGCACCCTGGCCTTTTCCCTGCAGCTGGGCATTGTGGTGACCTCCGTATTCAGCGTGGTGTTTCTGTTCTATACCAACAGCTTTCTTATGCGCCGGCGCAAAAAGGAGTTCGGCCTGTATAACATTCTGGGCATGGAAAAGCGGCACCTGGCCCGCCTCATTTTCTGGGAAACGGCGCTGATGCTGGCGGTCAGCCTCACGCTTGGACTGGCCGCGGGCGTGCTTCTGGACAAGCTGATGCACCTGGTGCTCTCGCGCCTGGTAGGACAGGCCGTCTCGCTCACATTTGCCGTATCGCCCGGTTCCATGCGCTACACCGCCGCGTTGATCAGCATCACGTTCGCCCTGATTCTGCTCAACTCCGTGCGTCAGGTCTATGTCGCCCGTCCCGTAGAACTCTTGCGCAGCGCCGAGGTGGGCGAGCGCGAGCCCAAGGCCCGCTGGCTGCTGGGCCTGCTGGGGCTGATTTCGCTGGGCACGGGCTACTGGCTCAGTGCAACCGTCAAGGACGCGGGCATGATGATTCTGTTCTTTTTCGTGGCGGTGCTGCTGGTGATCGCGGGCACCTACCTGCTGTTCACCTCCGGCAGCATCACGCTGCTCAAGGCTCTGCGCAAAAACCGGCGTTACTATTACAAGCCGGACCACTTCATCAGCGTATCCGGCATGATCTACCGCATGAAGCAAAACGCCGTGGGCCTTGCCAACGTGTGCATCCTGTCCACCATGGTGCTGGTGATGGTGTTTTCGACGCTTTCCCTGTGGCTGGGCATGGAGGACACCCTCAACAGCCGCCTGCGTTCGGACATCGATGTGCGGTCCGCCTCCACGGATGTGTCCGCACTGGAGGCCGCCGTGGATGAGACGCTCCGGCAGGCGGGCGCCTCACGAGAGGACACCTGGACCTACCGCTACCTCTCCTTCTCGGCCCTGCCCACCCCGGAGGGCTTTGTCAGCAGCGTTTCCTTCACCGAAAGCGACGCCCTCATTGCCAGCCCCGCCACCTTCCAGGTGATGGTCGTGGAGGACTATAACCGCATGCTGGGCCGAAGCGAGACCCTTGCGCCCGGCGAGGCGCTGCTGGAATGTACCCGCGGAAACTATGAGGGCGATACCCTGCGCCTGCTGGACGAAACCTTTGCCATCAAAGCGCGCATTTCCGACGGTCTGGGTGCGGGGCAGGCGCTGGCCAGCATTTACGATTACTACTGCCTGGTGGTGGACAGCATGGACACCCTGCGCCGTCTGGACAGTGAACAGCAGGCGGCCTATGGGGATCGCGCCTCCGCCATCCGCACTTCCATGAGCTTTGCGCTCCTTCCCGCCTCACCGCAGCTATCGGAGCAGGTGGCCGCGCTTCTGCGCAGCCAGGCGGATGCGGACGGCTTCACAAGCGTGGCCGAACGCACAGAGCTTCGTGAAAACCTTATGACGCTGTATGGCGGCCTGCTGTTTGTGGGGCTGTTCCTGGGACTCCTGTTCACCATGGCCATGATCCTCATCATCTACTACAAACAGATCACCGAAGGCTATGAGGACCGGGAGCGCTACCGCATCATGCGCAAGGTGGGCCTGAGCCGCCGGGAGATCCGCCGCTCCATCTCCTCGCAGATTCTGATCGTCTTTTTCCTGCCCCTGGCGGCGGCAGGGCTGCACGTAGCCTTCGCCTTTCCCGGCATCGTCACCATGTTCCGCGCACTCAGCATGACCAACGTCACGCTGATCGCCGGCTGTGCACTGGGCAGCTTTGCGGGCTTCGCAGCGCTCTATGGCGCTGTGTACCTGCTAACGGCCCGCGTGTACTACCGCATCGTCAGCGAATGAGGTGATGGAGATGATCAAAGCCGTTTCTCCCATGCGTCAGCGGCTTGCAGACGGCCTGTTCTGGACCGGCTTTGGGCTGTGCTGCCTGCTGCTGGTGCCGGTATGCGTGCTGCTTTGGCTTATTCGCGGCATCTTTGCCGCGGTGGACTGGTGCTCCCTTAGGCTGAAAAGCGCATAATACCATGCGGGGAGAGGCCGAGCGGCCTCTCCCACCCAGATCGCCCGGCTTTGCCGGGCGGGCGGGGAGTTTGCGCCCCTCGGCGCAAACATTTCTTAAGCTTTTGGCGGAAAAGGCCGGCGAAGCCGGACTTTTTCGACACGCTAAGCGGCATGGCCTTGGTCATGCCGCTGTTTGATTGCGTGAGATGATG
>USFL01000383.1 GCA_900553905.1 uncultured Eubacteriales bacterium
ACGGCCAGCAGGTCGGTGCCGGTGGCGATGGCGGTGGTGATCTGGTCGGTCTGCGTGGTCTGGGTGGCGTTGCCGTCCTGGTCCACAAAGTCGATGCCGGCCTCAGTGAGCTTCTCGTTGAGCACGGTGCGCACGCTGGCGAGGTAGGTGTCGCTCATCGTGTACCAGAAGACCTGCGCATTACCTTCGGCCAGCGCGACGCTGCCCATGCCCAGGACCATGGTCAGAGCCAGAACCAGAGCAAGAACCTTTTTCATGGGAATCAGACTCCTTTGCTGTATTGAATTTATTTTCTCGCGGCACGCCGCGATCAAATCTTCGATGCTGTGTATTTATTATATCGGAAGAGTACCACAAAAGCAAGATGGTATGAAAAATCTTCAAAAAAAGAACGCGATATGCAAAAACAGCCAAATGCTGCGGGAGGGTTCCAATACAGAGAAAAGACGGATGCGAAAGTTATGAATTACAGCCGCATTTCTTTGAGCCGGACACGCCGCAACAGTGGAATGAGCACTCCGCCCAGAATAACGCCGCTGAGTGCCTGCACCAGATTTGGCACCACAGCGCCCACAGCAGCAGCCAGCCCATACCCCAAAAAGAGCCACTCCGTTACAAAATAACCGGCTACCATAACCAGCTCAGCCAGCGCCAGCAGCACTACGGTCAGCCAATAGGGACGCTTTGTACGTAGGGCGTATACAGCCATGGCGGCAACCAATCCTTTGATGACAAAGGTGGGCAGGATGTAGAGCGTATAGCCGCCCAGAAGATCCGCCAAAGCGCTGCCAATGGCGGCTGCGGGAATGCTGGCCCACCCCAGAAGTGAAGCGCCCAGCAGAATAAAACCATCGCCCAGATGGATATATCCCTGAGTGATGGATACAGGCAGCTTGAAAAAGTAGGTGGCTACAAAGACCAGCGAAGCCATCATGCCGCCCAAAGCCAGCACCAACGCCTGATTGTCTGGATTTTTGCGCATAAAAACATAACCCTCTTTGCATAAAAGAGATCGTAAACCGATATTTACAAATGTTCAGAAAAACATTCGTCTGGAAAACACGGTTTGTGCATTTTCTGCCGCAAAGGTTTACCCCTGAGTCTGTAAGTCAGTCAGGTGACGGTCCTCCTCGGCGGCGATCCGCTCCAGCGCCTCCCGGGCATCAAGGGAGGGTGCCATGGACGCAAACTCGCGGTATTTGCGGGCGGATGTCTCTTCCGCAAGCATCGCAAACCGAAGCATACTATCCACATCACGCAGCAGACCGGCCCGCGCCGCACCCATGAGCCCGCCCTCAAAAAGAATGTTGCTTGCCGCAGCAGACAGTGCTACGCGGCGCTCATCCGTAAGGCCATCCTTGCCGCCTAAGGCGCGGAATTGTGCCAGATGCTCCTGCTCATCGGCGCGCATGAGGGCAAGATGGCCGTAGAGCGGCTCATCCTGACGGCCCAACTGTTCCATCAGGGAGAGGGCGCGGGTATACAGCTGTATAGCGGAGGATTCCATTTCACATGCCATGAAAAGGGCTTCCTGCGCAGTTGCGACCTGCATTGCGTTCACTCCTTTCGGGCGGCGGGAAGGCGCTTAGCGGAGCTTAGGCCTGCTGAAGGTATTCGTTGAGCTTCTCGACCAGCGCGTCGGGGTCGGAGCCATGGGCGGCGCACGCGTCGGCGATGGATTCGGCGGTGGCGTGCGGGCAGCCCAGGCAGTGCATGCCAAATTCCATGAAGATGTGCGCGGTGCCGCGGTTAAGGCTGAGCACTTCGCCGATGGACATCTGCTTGGTAACGGTCATATGGAAATTCCTCCTTGTTCTCTTTGCTTTGCGGGGTCCCGTGGCGGGACGTGGATATCTTACCATCGGCGGCGGGGGTTGTCAATGCGGGGCGCGCGGCCCCGGAAAAATCCGTGCTGGGAAAAGCCCTCCGCCTGTGGTATACTGCGCAGGAGGCATTTTGAAGGAAGGAAGGAATCCCCATGCCCAACGAACCCTATGTATATGAAATCACGCTGGATATGTGCTCGGTGGATTTTACCGGACACTGGCAGCCGGGGGCGATATTCCGCGCCATGCAGGAGGCGGGCGACGGCCATTGCCATGTGCTGAATCTGACCTTTGAGCGCCTGCGCGGCCTGGGGGTGGCGTGGGTGCTCAGCCGCGCCCGCCTGCATATGGACGATTATCCAACCCTTGGCCAGCGCGTGACGGTGCACACCTGGCCGGGCAAGACCAAGCACATGTTTTTCCCACGCTATTTCACCTTTGAGGCCGAGGGGAAAACGCTCGGATGCGCGTCCACGCTGTATGTGCTCATGGATCTGGAGGAGCGGAGAATCGCCCCGGCCTCCCGGCTGGACGGGCCCATGCCCGAATATGATATCCCGGCGCCCCTGCCCTTCCCCGGCAACCTGCGCGCGCTGGACGGC
>USFL01000384.1 GCA_900553905.1 uncultured Eubacteriales bacterium
CTTTGGCTCAATAGGTGTAATTGTCCACTTCGATCTTGTCGGGGTCGGTGAAGGGCGCGAGCGTGGAGATCATCTTTACGGGAGCGCCGGAGTTGTTGATCACGTAATGGATTTCGCCGGGCTCGATGTGAATCAGGTCGCCCTGCTTGAGGTGATGCACCGTGCCATCCACGACGATGTCCACCTGCCCCTCCAGGATGAAGAAGTTCTCCTCCATCACGTTGTGGTAGTGGGCCTTGAAATCCTGACCGGCCTGAAACTGAACCACAGCGAAGTTGCTGCGCGGACCTTTCATGAGGTACTTGGGGCCGCTGTCGCCAAAGCGGTATTCGCGATCGTTTTCGTTGAGCATAAACATAGCTGACTCTCTCCTTCTCCTCTTGTATGGATATGTGGCAATGGCTTACAGTCCGGGCGCGGCCCACATGAAGCGGGTCACCCGGTCGTCCGCCAGCTTGAGCTGGGCCTTGTACATCTCCCGCCACGGGCCGTACATCCGCTCGTAGACCTGATGGTTCTCTGCATTGGGGGTGAAGGTTTTGTCCCACTTGACCAGGCGGCGCGCGGTGGCGCTGATGTCGGTGAACACGCCCACGCCGTAGCCCGCCAGGATGGCCGCGCCCAACGCCGTGGCTTCCTTGACCACCGGCACCTTGACCGGCAGGCCCAGCACGTCGGCCAGGATCTGGCACCAGATGTCGCCCTTGCTGGCTCCGCCCGCAAAGACGATCTCGCTGGGAGCGTTGCCGGTGGCCTCGCGCACCAGTTCGAGGTGGCCGCGGGTCACCATGGCGGTGTTTTCCATGATGGCGCGATAGAAGGTGTACTTGTTGAACTTCTCCGGATCAAAGTCGAAGTTGGTGAACGTCGGGGCCGCGTGCCGCCAGGCGATGTAGTTCATCACGTCGCTGAAGGCGCACATCATGCCATAGCTGCCGGCGGGCACCTTGGCGGCCTGCTCGTTCATGAGCTGATAGGGATCGGTCCCCAGCTCTTTGGCGCGCCGGACCTCCTCCTGGCAGAAGGCGTCGCGGTACCAGCGCATCACCAGGCCGGGCTTGAAGGCCAGGGCCTCGTACTGCCACAGGCCGGGCACGGCATGGCAGTTGACGCGCACGCGGCAGTCCGCGTCGGTCTTACCGCTGTCGGTGTTGAACTCGTACTGCCAGAAGCTGCCGCCAAAGACCGCGGCCTGTCCGTTGTCCACCACGCCCACGCCGATGCAGCCCAGCTGCGCGTCGCCGCCGCCGGCCACCACGGTGGTGCCTTCCTTCAGGCCCGTGTCCGCGGCGCCCTTGGCGTTGACCCGGCTGACCACCTCGCCGCATTCGGCCACGGGCGGGAAGATATCATCCTTCAGGCCCACCTTGCGCATGATGGCGGCGTCCCACTGACGCTTCTGCAAATCGAAGATGCCGGTGGTGCAGCCGTTGCTGGGTTCGGTCTTGAGCACGCCGGTAAGCTTGTAGATCAGCCAGTCGTTGAACATGCTGACGGTTTTCACGCGCGCGTAGAGCTCCGGCAGCTTGTTCTTGACCCACAGGATGCGCGGCAGGGCGCCCAGGGCATAGGTCTGTCCGGATTCGCGGTAGATTTCCTTCTCCAGCTCCGGGTTCATGCGGATGAGCTCGCCCACCTCGTCGTCGCTGCGGGCGTCGACGTTGGCGCAGGCCCAGATCTCCCGGCCCGCCTCGTCGTAGAGCACAATGCCCTCGCGCATGCAAGTGGTGCTGACGGCCGCGATGTCGGCCGCATCCACGCCCGCCTCGGCAATGGCCCCGCGGATGCACGCGCTGGCCAGCTCCCAGTTGTGCACCCAGTCAAAGTCCATACTGCCGGGATAGCGAGGGTCCTCGCCGTGGGTCCACTCGCGTTGCACGCAGCTCACCTGCGCGCCATCCTCGTTGAAAAGCACCGCGCGCACGCTGCCCGTGCCCGCGTCAACGGCCATCAGGTATCGGTTTGCCATGATTCATTTCCCTCCGTTTCCATATCGTTGCGCCTGTATCGTACTGGTTATGCCGCGCCGGCGTGGCTGCCCAGCAGCTTTTCCGCCGTGCGGTCGTCGGTGATGAGCACATCCAGATACTGCCCCATCAGCGCAGCGTGAATGGCTTCGACCTTGCTGTCGCCCGCGGCCACGCCGATCACGTTTTTGAGGCTCTTGAGCGTTTCCAGCGGAGTGCTGATCAGCCGCTCCTCGATGGGGGTGTTGAGCAGCTTTCCTTCCCTGTCGAAGAAGTGGCTGAGCAGATCGCCCACCGCGCCCTGCATGCTTAAATATAGGAAATCATTGTTGTTGAGCACGCCGGACTTGAAAATGGTGGCCGTCTCGTGCATGGCGCCCACGCCCACCACCGTCATCTGGGCCAGGGCCGTCATGCGGCTGAGCTCCATGACGCTGGCCTCGTGGCGGAGCGCCTCGG
>USFL01000385.1 GCA_900553905.1 uncultured Eubacteriales bacterium
CAAACCTTGGCATCGAGGGCATATATTCGTACTCCGACTGGCTCTTCGACACCGGTGGTGAATGGCGCTATCTGGAATGGTACGGCGAAACCGGCGAGGACCAGCACGAAGTGACCTTTGGCGTGCGTGTGGGCGGCTACGGCGCGGAGAGCACCGGCAAGGCCTACTTTGACGACGTGCGCCTGGAAAAGGTGGACGCATTGCCCTCCGGGGTATTTGCCTCCGTCTGGTACGATACGCAGAGCTATGTCTCCTATGATACCACCACCACGCAGCAGACGGGCCAGAAGAGCACGGCGCTGTTTGTGGTGCTGGGTGTGCTGTTTGGCTTTTTATATCTGCTGGCGCGTCCGCTCCTTTCGCGTGGGGGCGCGGACAGGCGCGCCGTCTATGCCTTTGCCTGCGTGATGGCCGCGGCACTGGCCGTGCGCATCGTATTGGCGGTGAACGTGCCGGGCTATTCGGTGGATATCAACTGCTTCACCGCCTGGAGCCTGCGCATGGCCGAGCGTGGTCCGGCGGGCTTCTATGCGGCGGACTATTTCTGCGACTATCCCCCCGGATATATGCTTCTTTTGTGGCCCGTCGGGCTATTGCTCAGCGCCGCACAAGGGGCGGGAACTTCGCTGCTGGTGGTTAAAAGCCTGCCCATAGTGTGCGACCTGGCGGGTGCGATTTTGCTGTTTGCTTTCGCCCGCAAGCGTCTGGGCGATGCGGCAGCGGCACTTGTGGCCGGCATATACGCGCTCAACCCCGCGGTGCTGGTCAACGGCGCAGCTTGGGGACAGGCTGACAGCGTGCTGGCGCTGCTGCTGATGTTCACCTGCCTGGCAGCCATCCGCCGGGACTGGCGCGCGGCTTTTCCGCTCTTTGCGGCGGCCGCGCTGGTTAAGCCGCAGGCGCTCTTGTTCGCGCCGGTCGGCGGCGTGTGGCTGCTTGGATGCCTGCTGGAAAAGCAGGAACAGACGGACCGGGCACGGCAGTGGAAATCAGTCGGTCTGGGCCTTGGACTGGCGGTGCTCGTAGCCGCGGCCATCATCGTGCCCTTTTCCGTGCGGCAGTCGCCGGGATGGCTGATCAGCCTGTATCAGGAGACCCTTTCTTCCTATGCCTACGCCACGCTGAACACGGCCAACCTCTACTATCTGATCGGCGCCAACTGGACGAGCCTTGAAGCGCATGTTCCCACGGCGCTCCCGCTGGTTACGGCGTTGGCTGCCATGAGCGCGGGCCTGTGGCTGCTGCTGGACGGTGAGAAGCTGTCCCTGCGTGCTCAGCCCCGCCGCGCGTCGCTGGGGGCGCTCTGTCTGCTGCTGGCGCTCTACCAGTTCGGGCTGACCTTCTTTGGGGGCAGCTATACCGCCTACGGCTATGGGATGATGGCTTTTGCCTTTTTGCTTTCGGCCGTGTGCCTGGCCTTTGACCGCAAGGCCAATCATTTGCCTTTTTACCTGGCGCTGTCGCTGATTCTGATCTACGTGCTGGGAATCAAGGTGCATGAGCGCTACCTGCTACCCGCCCTGACGCTGCTTCTGACGGCCTATGTGCTGACGCGTGACCGCCGGCTGCTGGGCCTGTGCGTCGGCTTTTCCATCACGACATTCATCAACACGGCCATCGTGCTCGATAACGCCATTCTCTATGGCGCGGAGATGGGGCATCTCAACAATGATACCCTCGTTCTCAACGATGCGCTGTGCGTACTCAATCTGCTGCTGTGTGGCTACGCCATCTGGGTGGCCTATACGGGCCTGCGGCCCAGCGAGGCGCCACAGCCGGAGAAAGCGGAGCCGTCCGTGCCGCCTGCATATGAGCGGATGCTGCTGTCCCCCCGCGATGCGCGCCTGCACCTGACATTGCGGGACTATCTGGTGATGGGCGCAACCTGTGTGGTTTACGGCGTGCTGGCTTTTACGAATCTGGGCAGTACCGTTGCGCCTCAAACGGGCTGGGTGTCTACCTCGCCCGATGAGCAGATCGTCTTTGACCTGGGCGAGAGCACACGCTTCAGCCTTCTGTATTATGCGGGGGTCAGCTATAATGATTTTTCCGTATCCACCAGCGAGGACGGCGTCACCTGGTCGGCCGAAACCCCCTGCCGCATGCGCGAGGGACTGTGCTATCGGTGGCTGTATGCGCTTCAGTCCACACAAAGCAATGGTGAAACCACTTATCTGAGCGATTCGCCCACCAGCGTGGTATGGTTCACGGGACGCTATCTGCGTCTGAACGCCTGTGAGGCGGGACTGAACCTGTGGGAAATCGTAGCGCGGGACGAAAACGGCCAAACGCTGCCTCTGACCATCGTGAGCCATACCGGCGCGCGCACGGGCGTGCTGGAAAGCGAAAAGCCGGTCGAAAACCTGATCGACGAGCAGGATACCTGCGTGGGCGAGCCGGGCTGGTACAACGGCACCTACTTCG
>USFL01000386.1 GCA_900553905.1 uncultured Eubacteriales bacterium
CAGGCGCGCCTGACCGGCCTCCAGCCGGGAGCTCACCTTCTCCAGCGCCTCCTGCGCGGAAAGCGCAGGCGCAAGCCCCGTGCGCCGGGTGTGGTTCATCAGATAGTTGTTTGCCTCCAGACCTACCACTTCTCCGGTGTCCATGCGTATCTGTACCTTGACCAGATCGGGATACAGCAGCACCCCGTCCTGCACGGCCACAAAATTGATTACTGCCAGGCCGTCGTACACCTGATAGTGGTTGGCCTCCATCTCGCCATAGCCGCGGTCCAGCAGAAAGCCCTGCGCCGCTTCCGCGCATTCCTCCAGCGTCAGCGCGGGGGTAAAGGCAGCATGCTCCGGCACCATCCACAGCATCTTTCCCCCCTGACGGGTCACTTCGGCATTGAGCACCACACCGTCGTTCAGGGTCAGGGTCACACCGTAGCTGGCCAGTGTACCGCCGCTGTCCGGGGCCGCCTCCACACGGTCGACCCTCTCCTCCCCCACGAAGGCTCTGGCAATTTCCAGGGCCCGGATCTGATCGATCCGTTCCTCGCCCAGGGCCTTGGGCGTGCCGTAATGCCGCGCATCAGAAAAGGCGCCGTCATAGATCATGCTGGGATAGTCCATGCCGTTGTCGGGATCGGCCACCTGCTCCAGCGCGCGGTAGCAAACTGCCCCAGCAGCAGCGCGCACTGGCTTTCCAGGGCGCTCAGCTCCGTGGTTTGCTGCTCGGTCAGCGGCTGGCCTGCGGATACCGACAGCGCCAGCACCATGGCATATTCCGACAGCTGATTGCAAAACTTCAGCGTGTCGCTCATGGCGATATGACTCAGCGGCAGGGCCGACAGGCCGCTCACCACATTGTCCGCCTGCCGGCTGATGCCCGCGAGTAGCTCCACCTGGGTTCGCGCGTCCGTCGCTACCGGCGCTTTGCCCAGTTTGAGCCCGATGGCCTGCAAGTGCTCCTGCGTTTCCAGCACGCGCTGCGCATAGGCGTCCTCCAGGGCCTGGGCGCTTCGCTGGGCCCGGTTGCCGTAATCCAGCGTGAGAAAAATGGATATGAGCACCGCCACACCCAAAAAGGTATACAAAAGAATGTGATGCTTCAGCCGCATGCGCGCCTCCCGGTCAAATGGCGAAGTTGTGCTTGCCGATGCTCAGCTGCACTGTGCGCGACCAGATCCACCCATTGGTGGCGGTTGCGGGGTTGTAGTAATACAGGCACCCGCCGGTGGGGTCCCAGCCGTTGAGCGCATCGCGGGCGGCGCGCAGGCTGTCCTCGTCGGGCGTGAGGTTGATCTGCCCATCCGATACCGCGTCAAACGCGCCGGACTGATAGATCACCCCGCTGATGGTATTGGGAAAAGAAGGGCTCTTTACCCGGTTGAGCACCACGGCCGCCACGGCCACCTTGCCCACGTAGGGCTCGCCGCGCGCCTCGCCATGCACCAGCCTGCCCAGCAGGTAGGTTTCACTTTCGTTATAGCTGGCGGCGGATACGCTGCCTGTCAGGGTGATGCCCAGCGCCGCGGCAGTGCTCTCCCCCACCGCGCCGTCCACCTTCAGCCCGTTTTTGCGCTGGAACCATACCACTGCGTCATAGGTTTGCTTGCCGAATACACCGTCCACCGTGCCGCTGAAATATCCGTACTGCTTCAGCTTCTGCTGAATCAACGTGACCTGATCGCCCTTATCCCCCCAGGCCACCACGGCCGCATCGGCCCGTACAAAGGAAAAAAACAGGGCAAACGTCATCAGCGCCGCAATCAGCTGCAGCGCCGGCTCCATCCGATTGGGTCTCCGCCGCATTCAAAAAACCCTCCCCCACAAGCATCGCTTCGTGAGGAAGGGTTTCCCATGAAGAAAAAAACTATACGCCTGCTACGGGCTTCTCCTGCGCCGTATACAGGGTGTAACCGTTTGTTTCCACGCAGGAAAGATCGCCGGTAAAGCTGGTTACGTACGCATCGGCGGTGAGGGTCCAGCGGCAGCCCTGCGCAAGCGTCACGTTCACTTCGCCGCCCTGGCCCTCCGGATTGACCGTGCCCTCAAAGGTAGCGCCGTCCGAAAGCGTCATGTCAAGCGAGGAGCTCTCATCCACCCGGATGGTTCCGGACAGCGCCTGTGCGATGGCGTTCAGCGTGCAGCGTCCACCGTTTTCTCCCGGTGTGCCCCAGCCACGCTCGCCCGTATTGCCCTCTACCCGCAGCAGGCATCCGTCAGCCAGCGTGAGCGCCACGCCGCTGAGCTCAATGGCGCAGTCGGTGTTGGTCACATAAAACAGATCCCCCGACAGGGTGATAAGCTCGCCGCCCGTCATCCGGAAAAGGCTCTGCCCTTCCTGGGCATCGCCGCTCATGCTTTGATAAAGCATCACGCCGTGCAGGTTTTCGCCGCTGTCCGGGCCATAGGTGCCCTGCATGTTGCCCGATACCGT